>WGCR01000143.1 GCA_015493675.1 Anaerolineae bacterium | reverse complement strand
GCCCAACATCATCGCCGCGCCGTTGCAGGCCGAGGTTGATTTCTACGAATTGATGGGCAACGAGATTTTCGTCTATGCGCTCACCGGCGGCAAGCAGTTCATCGCCCGCGTCGATCCCCGCACCAAGGCCACGCCTGGGCAGAAGATCGATCTGGTGGTCAATATGGAGAACATGCATCTGTTCGATCCCACCACCGAAGTCGCCCTGGTCTAAAACCGCTTCAACCTTCCGATTCCCGGGGATGGGCGCGTGTCGTCCATCCCTTTTCTTATGGAGGACAAAATGGTTATTACCGATCACAAAATCTACGAAGAGCTCGTCATCAGCAATGACAATAAAATCGTGCTGCTGGTGATGGATGGACTGGGCGGCTTGCCCATGAAACCCAACGGGCTCACCGAGCTGGAAGCAGCCTATACGCCTCATCTCGACCGTCTGGCCCGGGAAGGCAGCAGCGGACGCTCCATTCCGGTGCGCCCGGGCGTGACGCCGGGCTCCGGCCCCGCGCATCTCAGCCTGTTCAGCTACGATCCGGTGCAATTCGAGATCGGCCGCGGCGTGCTGGAGGCGCTGGGCATCGGCTTCGATCTCGGGCCCAATGACGTGGCGGCCCGCGGCAATTTCGCCACTGCTGATGAGAACGGGTTGATCACCGATCGCCGCGCCGGGCGCATTCCCACCGAGGAGTGCATCCGTCTCACCGCCAAACTTCAGGCCAACACCAGTCTGGCCGACGACGGCGTCGAGGTCATCGTCAAGCCGGTGAAAGAGCATCGTTTCGCCGTAATTTTCCGCGGAGAGGGGCTGGGCGGCGAGCTCACCGAAACCGATCCCCTGGTGACGGGCAAGCCGCCGCTGCCGGTAGAAGACCTCAGCGGCGCGCCCGAGGGCCAGCGCACGGCTCAGCTCATCAACAAATGGGTGGCGCAAGCCCGCAAAGTGTTGGCCGACGAACCCCGGGCCAATAGCCTGAATCTGCGGGGCATTGCCAAAGATCCGGGCCTGCCCCAGTTCCCCGACACGTACAAGCTGCGCTCGGCTGCTATCGCCGTTTATCCCATGTATAAAGGCGTCGCCAAGCTGGTGGGGATGGAGGTCATCAAGTTCGAGGGAGACCGGCCTCATCACGAAATTGCAACCCTGAAAGAGGTGTGGGAAGCCTACGATTTCTTCTTCATTCACATCAAAAAAACCGACAGCTATGGCGAAGATGGAAATTTCGACGCCAAGGTGCATGAAATCGAGGCAGTGGACGCGGTGATTCCGGACATCCTGGCCCTGAACCCGAGCGTGCTGATTGTCACTGGCGATCACAGCACGCCCGCCAAGCTGCGCTCCCACTCCTACCATCCCGTCCCCACCCTGTTTTGGGGTCCCAATGTGATGCAGGACAGCGTTACCACCTTCGGTGAACGGGTCAGCGAGGGCGGCGCCATGGGCGTCTTCCATGCCACCGAGATCATCCCCTGGGCGCTGGGATTTGCCGATCGGCTCAAGCGGTTCGGCGCGTAGCTCCCCACTATTCACGACAAACGCAGCCACAAGCGGGGCAATCTCCTGCGGCTCCCCCGGGAGATTGCCCCGCTATGCGATCATTTTACGAGGCCGCGTCATCCGTCAGCAGGGGCAAAGCGTAGGTTTCCTTGACCTCGCGCAGCACAACGCTGGTGTGTACGCGGCCTACGCCCGAGATGCGGGACAGTTTATCCACCAGGAAGCCCTCCAGATCACGACGATGACGCATCACCACCTTGAGTAAATAATCATAATCGCCCGTGACATGATAACACTCGATTACTTCAGGCATATCCGAGACGCTGGCATGGAAATTAGCCACCTGCTCGGGCCGATGCTTTTCAAGGGTGACATGCACAAAGCAGAGCATCTCAAATCCCAGGGTTTCCTTATCCAACAGCGCCATATAAGCGCGAATGACGCCGCTTTGCTCCAATCGTTTCAGACGGGCGTGCGTGGCGGGCTGTGAAAGAGAAATACGCCGGGCCAACTCAGCATTGCTGATCCGCCCCTTTCTCTGTAAGATATCCAAAATCCGAAAATCCACCTTATCCAATTTGTGTTGATTGGTCATAAACATAGTCCTTGACAGAAGAAAACAACAAAGATAGTGGTCGTAAAAAAAGAATCCACATCACAACTGCGGTCTATCATACGAGATCACCTAAAATTCGTCAAATTCCATTTCGCAAATAACCATATCCGAGAGGCAAAAACTCGTCTGAGACAGTCGTTTAGCTGGCGATGCAGCTTGTGAACGGGTTGCGACAATCGCCATTCCCGCCATCTTCCGCAGGGTGTGGCCGAAGGAAATGCTCTGTCGCAGCAGTAAAAGTCTTTGCCGTTTCGGAAACAGGTTGCTATAATGGCGCGTCATTCTCATGAGCAGAACGCCCCCATCGCCCCTATGAACCTAGTTATCGTCATCCCCACCTACAACGAAGCCGACAACATCGAAGCCATCACCGCCGAATTGCTGACGCTGCCCGCCATTGATGGCAAGCGCACCATCCTCATCGTGGATGATGACTCGCCCGATGGCACCGGCGCTATCGCCGAGACGCTGGCCCAACGCAATCCGGGCAAAATCCTGGTGCTTCATCGCGACGACGAGCCGGGCCTGGGCCGCGCCTACATCGATGGTTTTCGACAGGCGCTGGACATGGGAGCGGATGTGGTGGTGCAGATGGACGCCGACTTTTCCCACTCGCCCCAATACATTCCCATCTTTCTGAAAACTTTGCAGCAGCATCAGGATGTGGATGTGGTGGTGGGCTCGCGGTATGTGCCCGGAGGACGGCTGGACGAGCACTGGAGCTGGTGGCGACGTTTTCTCAGTTGGTGGGCCAACGCCATTTACACCCGCCTGATTCTGAACCTCGATGTCAAAGACGGCACTGCCGGTTTCAAAGCCTGGCGACGGCAAACCCTGGAGGGCATCGGGCTGGATCGCATCAACTCCAACGGCTACGTATTTCAGGTTGAAATGGCGTATGTGACGGAACGATTGGGCTACAAAGCGATAGAAATCCCCATTTATTTCGAAGATCGGCGCATTGGCAAATCCAAGATGAGTGTGCCGGTGAAGATCGAGGCGGCCATTCGCACCTGGCAAATTCGTATGAGACACAGGCATCTGACTCCTGCCGACCGCAGGGCGACGTCCGGGCCTGACAGGTAAAATCAAGCCAGAGGCAAAAATCGTCAGCGGTGGTCGAGGAGGCGGTTTGGGCGGGTGCGGACGCGGGGAGCATTTCCAGATCATCCCCTGCCTGAATGACCGGGATGATTGGGTGGCTGCGATGGCGGGCATGGTGGAAGCGTTGTCCGGATGAAATCGGCCTGTCCAGCGGCGGCAGCACTCACCCTGCGCCGATTTTTTAGCCGGACGGCAAAAGCGCTGTCAATCGGGAAAACCGGCGAAAGTGCTTTTGATCAAACGTAAAAATACGAGAAAGGCCCGCTTCATCCACCCAGGCTGCATTGTAGGCGTCGATGAAGTCAACATTTTTCTCCACATACCAGCTAAGCGCCTGGGTGATCATATCTGCATCTGAAACGCTCAAACCAGGTGTGTTAAGGATGATCTGGATGTATTCCTGACTGGACTCTGGCGAAATTTGAGATATGACAACACGAGGCTGACCAGATAGAATAGTTATCCCAAACAACATTCACTGGAGCAGCCTCGTGATAAAACAAATTGTACAACATTCCAGCAAACTTATCGAATTTCTCGTACTTTTACAACTG
>WGCR01000142.1 GCA_015493675.1 Anaerolineae bacterium | reverse complement strand
CTCTTTCTCATTTTATTATCAAGGAGCGTGTTTTATGAATGCACTGTTTCTCGCACGGTTGCAATTCGCCATTGTCACCGTGTATCATTGGTTCTTCGTGCCGCTCACGCTGGGGTTCTCCATTCTGCTGGCGATTATGGAGACGAGATATGTGAGTTCCGGGGATGAAAAATTCAAACGCATGGTCAAATTCTTCGGAACGCTGTTTCTCATCAACTTCGCCATCGGGGTGGCCACGGGCATCGTGCAGGAATTCCAGTTCGGCATGAACTGGTCCCAATACTCCCGCTTCGTGGGCGACATCTTCGGCGTGCCTCTGGCCATCGAGGCGCTGCTGGCTTTCTTCATGGAGTCCACCTTCCTGGGCGTCTGGGTGTTCGGCTGGGACAAGCTCTCGAAAAAGGCGCATCTGGCTACCATCTGGCTGGTGGCCCTGGGCAGCAACCTCTCGGCTTTATGGATTCTCATCGCCAACTCGTGGATGCAGGAGCCGGTGGGTTACAAGCTGGAAAATGGCCGGGCCGTGATGACCGATTTCCTGGCCGTGGCCACCAATCCCCACATCCTCCACCAGTTCCCGCACGTTTTCTTCTCAGGCATGGCCACTGCGGGTTTCTTCGTGGCGGCTGTGGCGGCCTGGCATTTGCTGCGCCGGAAAAAGGACGCGGCGCTGTTCAGCGAAGCGCTGAAGATGGCTGTCATCTACGGCTTCGTCGGCGCACTGCTGGTGACCACCTCGGGCCACACCCAGGGCCAGCACATGGTCAAGGCCCAGCCCATGAAGATGGCCGCGGCCGAGGCCCTGTGGGAGACGGAGCAACCCGCAGCGCTTTCCTTGTTCACCATAGGCAATATGAATAAACAGGAGAACATTTTCTCCATCGATCTGCCCAGCATGCTCAGCTTTCTTTCCTGCAACAACTTCTCCTGCGAAGTCAAGGGGATGAAGGATTTGCAGAAGGAGTATGAGCAGAAATACGGGCCCGGGAATTACATTCCCAATGCCATGCTGGCGTACTGGAATTTCCGTCTGATGGTGGGCGCGGGCACGCTGATGGTGCTGCTGGGGCTCTACGCCCTGTGGCTGATGTACAAGAAACGGGATTTCCGCCAACACAAGAAATTCCTGCTGGCGACGGTGTGGGCGCTGTTCCTGCCCTATCTGGCCAACGCCACCGGCTGGCTGTTCACCGAGCTGGCCCGCCAACCCTGGGTTGTCTTTGGCCTGATGCGCACCGAGCAGGGCGTCTCCAACACCGTGCCCGCTGGTTGGGTGCTGCTCTCGCTGGTCACCTACACCCTGCTCTACGCCGGGCTCATCGTGGCGGATGTGCACTTGCTGCTGAAATACGCCCGCAAAGACCCGGACGACGAAACCGAAGCCGAACCTGCCGACACTCCCGCCCCCAGCCTCATCGGGGCCTGATAGAAGGAGAAGACATCATGGACCTGAACACCATCTGGTTTATTCTTATCGCAGTATTGTTCGCCGGTTTCTTCCTGCTGGAAGGCTTCGACTACGGCGTAGGCATGTTGCTGCCTTTCCTGGGGAAGACCGACGAAGAACGTCGTCTTATCATCAACTCCATCGGCCCGTTCTGGGATGGCAACGAAGTGTGGATGCTGACCGCGGGCGGGGCCATGTTCGCCGCCTTCGCCCAGTGGTACGCCACCCTGTTCAGCGGCTTCTACATCGCCCTGTTGCTGATGTTGCTGGCCCTGATTTTGCGCGGCGTTTCTTTTGAGTACCGCAGCAAAAATGAGAGCCCATCATGGCGAAATTTGTGGGATTGGTCGATTTTCATCGGCAGTTTTCTGCCGGCGCTGCTGTGGGGCGTGGCTGTTGCAAACATCATCCGCGGCGTGCCCATCGATGCCGACATGAACTTCGTGGGCTCCTTCTGGGGGCTGCTCAATCCTTTCGGTCTGCTGGGCGGGCTCATGTTCCTGGCCCTCTTCCTTTTCCATGGCGCCGTTTATCTGGCCCTCAAAACGGGTGATCCGATCATGACCCGGGCCCGGGCCACGGCCAAAAAGATGTGGATCGCAGCGCTGGCGCTGGTCGTGCTGTTCGTCATCTTCGCCCTGGCAGGCACGGGCCTCTACGCCAGCGGCGCCGCTTATCTGCCTACCCTTATCGCCGCCGTAACGCTCATCCTGGCTGGCTGGTTCGTCAGCAAAGGCCGCATGGGCTGGGCTTTCGGCATGACCGCCGCCACCATCGTTTTCGTCACCTTTACCGCATTCGCCGGGCTTTATCCCAACGTCCTCCCCTCCACGGTGAACGCAGCCAATAATCTCACCATCTACAACGCCTCCGCCAGCCAATACACCCTGAAGATTATGACCATCGTCGCCCTGATCTTCACGCCGCTGGTGCTCATCTACCAGGGCTGGACCTACTACATCTTCCGCAAGCGGTTGACCCTGGAGCACGAGATGGAGTACTGAGCGCCCAGGTGCAACCGCCTTCTTTTCTTTCGCCCTCAGCTTGCGAGTTGAGGGCGTTTTTTCTGCTCAAACGTCAAGCGCTGGTTGACTGACAAAAGTCAGCTTGGCATTCTAAACCCACCGATTAAAATCAGGGCCAGGGGCCTTTGGCCGCTCGTCGGCCTTCGCCGACATTTGCGGGTCCCGTTTTGACGAGGAAAACACCGTCCCCGCAGGGGGACGGGCGGCGGAACGCCTGTGGAACCGAATTCATTCGGCGAATGAGGCGGTGCAGCGAGATTTGTCAGTCAACCAGCGTCAAGCGTCAAACGTCATTCTGCCGTAATGATGTCACGGCCCATTCCAGGGAGCCATGTTGCCGACAACCACCTGACGTTTGACGTTTGACGCATGACGCTTTACCATAAAACCAGCTCCCATTTACTGCCTCTCGCCCATTGCTCCCATGAAATTCGATCGCAACCTTCTCTCCGCGGCCATGCAGGCCCGAGGCTGGCTGGCCCTGACCATCAGCCTGGGCTTCATCGTCGGCGTCGTCATCGTCGCTCAGGCCTGGATGCTGGCCCGCATCGTGGATGGCGTCTTTCTGCAGAAAAAAACGCTGGCCGACGTGACGCCGCTCCTGCTCCTGCTGACGGGACTGGCCCTGGCCCGCTTCCTCTTCGCCTGGGGCGGCGAAAGCGCGGGCAAACAACTGGCGGTGCGGGTCAAAACCGACATCCGGGCCCGGCTCGCCCGTCACATCCTGCAACTGGGCCCCGGCTACGCCGCCGAGGAGCGCAGCGGCGAGCTCAGCAACACCCTCACCGCGGGCGTCGAGGCCCTGGACGCCTGGTTCAGCCAATACCTGCCCCAGGTCGCCCTGGCCGTCATCATGCCCCTCACCATCCTCGTGGCCGTCTTTCCCAACGACCTCCTCTCCGGCGTCGTGTTGCTCCTCACCGCCCCCCTCATCCCCTTCTTCATGATCCTCATCGGCAGCGCCGCCGAAAACCTCACCAAAAAACAGTGGACCACCCTCAGCCGCCTGGCCGCCCACTTCCTGGACGTCATCCAGGGCCTGCCCACCCTCAAACGCTTTGGCCGCGCCCGCGACCAGCTCCGCATCATCGCCCGCATCAGCGACGACTATCGCAAAACCACCATGAGCGTGCTGCGGGTCGCCTTCCTCTCCGCCCTGGCCCTGGAGATGCTGGCCACCATCAGCGTCGCAGTCATCGCCGTCGAGATCGGCATTCGAGTGATGCGGGGCCACATGGACTTCCTCAGCGCCTTCTTCATCCTCATCCTCGCCCCCGACTTCTACCAGCCCCTGCGCCTGCTGGGCAGCCGCTTTCACGCGGGCATGGAGGGCGTCGCCGCGGCCAACCGCATCTTCAGTATTTTGGAGAAGCAACCATCCTCCAGCACCCCAACAGCTCAGGTGAGCCCGCACCCGCGTTCTGCTCCCCCGGCAGCGCCCCCGCTCGACCAAACGCTGTCCGCCGACTTTCACATCCGCTTTCAGGGCGTCAGCGTCAGCTACCAGGAAGGCCAGCGCCAGGCCCTGCAAAACATCGATCTCGACATCGCAAAAGGCCAGCGCATCGCCCTGGTCGGGCCCAGCGGCGCCGGCAAAAGCACCATCGCCCACCTGCTCATGCGCTTCATCGAACCCACGGCCGGCCGCATCCTCATCGACGACCATCCCCTGAACGCCATCGATCCCCGGGCCTGGCGGCGCCACATCGCCTGGATGCCCCAACGCCCCTATCTCTTCAACATGAGCATCGCCGACAACATCCGCCTGGGGCAGCCCGACGCAAGCATGGACGCAGTGATCCGGGCCGCGCAGCAAGCCTTCGCCCACGACTTCATCCAGACCCTGCCCCAGGGCTACGACGCCATCGCGGGAGAGCGCGGCGCCCGGCTCAGCGGCGGCCAGGCCCAGCGCATCGCCCTGGCCCGGGCCTTCCTGCGCGACGCCCCCATCGTCATCCTGGACGAACCCACCGCCAATCTCGATCCCGAAACCGAAGAGCAAATCCAGCAGGCCATCGCCCGCCTGCTGCAAGATCGCACCGCCCTCATCATCGCCCACCGCCTGCACACCATCCGCACAGCCGATCGCATCCTCGTCATGCAACAAGGACGCATCGTCGAAGCGGGCGACCACGCCCAACTTCTGGCAAAACCCGACGGCCCCTACCAGCGCCTCCTCCACGCCTGACCCGGACAAGCCGCAACCCAAAAAGCTCATCTCACGCAAAGTCGCCAAGGCGCTAAGGGTTTCTTTGCCTCTTTTTTCTTTGCGGCTCTGCGACTTTGCGTGAGACATTTTCCTTGTCCAGCGAGCAAGGATTCCATTGACAATTCCCCATGTCCACCTTCACCCGTCTTCTGCGCCTCGTCTCCGGCTTCTGGCTGCGCATCCTGCTGGCCGCCTTCCTCGGCTTCGCCACCATCGCCAGCAGCATCGGCCTGATGATGACCTCCGCCTTCATCATCGCCAAAGCCGCGCTCCATCCCTCCATCGCCGACCTGCAAGTCGCCATCGTTGGCGTGCGCTTCTTTGGCATCAGCCGCGGCCTCTTCCGTTATCTCGAACGCTACATCTCCCACGACCTCAACTTTCGCCTTCTGGCCCGCATCCGCGTCTGGCTCTACCGGCGCATCGAGCCCCTGGCCCCCGCCCGCCTGCAAGACTACCGCAGCGGCGACCTCCTCACCCGCCTGGTCGCCGACGTAGACGAACTGGAAAACTTCTTCATCCGCGTCCTGGCCCCGCCCCTGGTGGCCGTCGCCATCATCCTGCTCACCTGGGCCTTGCTCACTCTGTTCAGCCCCGCCGCAGCCCTGACCGTGACAGCGCTCCTCATCCTGGCCGCAACCCTCTTGCCACTGCTGGTGCAACGTCTGGCCCGCGAGCCCGGCCAGCAGCACATCGAGCTACGCTCGCAGCTCAACGCCCATCTGGTCGATGGCATCCAGGGCATGCCCGACCTGCTGGCCTACAACGCCGAAGACCGCTACCTGGCCCGCATCGACGCCCTGAATCAAAAAACCGGCCGGGTGCAGAACCGGTGGGGAGCCATCACCGCGCTCAACGACTCAGGCGTCACCCTGATTATGAACCTGGCCGTCATCATCGCCCTGGCGTTGGCCATCCCCGCGGTGCATTCGGGCCGCCTCGATGGCGTCCATCTCGCGGTCATCGCCCTGGGCGTCATGGCCGCGTTCGAGGCCGTGCAACCCCTGCCCCTGGCCTTTCAGCATCTCTCCGCCACCCTCGCCTCCGCCCGCCGCATCTTCCAGGT
>WGCR01000141.1 GCA_015493675.1 Anaerolineae bacterium | reverse complement strand
CCTCCGCTTGGGCCTTCTGCCCCAAGCGGAGGCGGAAGCGCCGCGATCCGTTAGTTTCAGAGCTATTTTCGTCTGCCGCCCCCGCCCGGAGCCAAGGGGCCGGGCTCAAAGCTAAAAGACGCTAAAGCGCCTTTCTTACAAGGGCCGCGTCGTGAACGGCATGATTGGAGTTCGCCAACAGCATCCTTCAGTCGGCAATCTCAAAAAGGGAACTGATTCTTGGACGTGTTCCTATCGATACAACAAAGTGTCTCACGCAAAGGCGCAGAGGTGGGAAGTTTTGTATGAGGCGGATGTGCGATCCGCCGGAGGCGGTTTGGGGCCAGGCCTCAATCCAATAAGCAATGCGTAAAATCCGCCAAAGCGCAATTTGGGCTGGACGCATAGCGGGTCGTTTTCATTCGCTGTGACGCCGCAGTTGTCGCGTTAACGTCTGCCCAGAAAAGGGCGGGATTCGCCGTGGATAACGTGGATCTGACAGATGGGCGCGGATGAAGCCAGAAATATCCGCGGAAACCCGCACAACCAGCGTCATCCGCGGCGTCGCTTCCTGAATGCCATATATGGATATAATATCCTGTCGAAATGGGTAATACTTTTTGTCTACTCTGACATGATATTGTGTAGATAAATTTGATATAATTTAGTATTGAAATGAACATTCTCGAAGAGTGAAATTCACTCATTGGCTGATGTATTATGTTTGGGCGGTTTTTGTATGACATGAGATCAATAAATCACTCACCGCCCTTTTTTCCACTTGGCGTTTTGCATCTCCAGGCTGAATCTTTTTTTCAGGAGATATTTCATGGAAAAATGGTAACTGCTACCGTAGCCCTGTTCACTCGACACGGATGGGAGGAAACATGGATAGAATCTTTTTGAATGACTTCATGTCTTCGTTTTCTTCGTGTCTTCGTGGTAAAAGAGGGCGATTGGGGCCAACTGCCTTAGCTGTTACGAAAAATGAGAAAAAATGAAACAGAGTTTTGTGAAATACGTGCAGTTTGCGATTGAAAATGCCATCTCAAGCGGCCAATTATTTTTCGCCCAACTCCATCACAACATGGAAGAATAAGTTGATAGACGCGCATAGTATCGGTTCATTACCTTTATTTTATTACTCTAGGAGGAGCATCCCGATGAAAAAAGCAATTGGCATTTTTTTGGCAGGCATAGCTGTGTTTTTGCTGATAGCCATTTTGGCAAATCATACCGTGCAGGCCCGACAATCCGACGCGGCAGCGCTTAGCCCTGACGCCCCCACCGCTATCACCGGCGTCGTATACCGCGATTACAACGCCAACGGCGTGCGCGACGCTTACGAGCCGGGCGTGCCCAATGTGACCGTAACAGCTTATCCGGCCAGCGCCACAGGCTCCACCGGGGGCGTTTCCGCCACCACGGCGGCGGATGGCTCTTACTCCTTGGCGACAGGAGCCGGCCAGTGGCGTATCGAAGTGACCGGTTTGCCCGACTATCTCTTTGATGGCTCCGCAGGCAGCACGACCGTGGTGTTTACCAATGACGGCGCCAGCAATGTGGACATCGGCGTCAACAATCCGGGCGAGTACGCCGCAAGCGACAGCCGCTTGACGACGAGCATTTATTATCACGCCGACCGTAGCGGCACGAATCCGGCGCTTTTGTCATTCGATTATGATGCGGGTTGTGTGGATGCAAATTTGAATGGTAACTGTGATAACGGCGATCCCAACGGTTTTGACACCCCCGCACCGACCACCGAGGCGACGCAGCCTGACATCGGCACTACCTGGGGTCTTGCTCATGATCCAAGCACCGACACAATCTACGCGGCAGCTTTCATGAAGCGACACACCCAATTCCGCAATCACGGGGAGACGGGGCTAATTTACAGCGTTCATAATGGTACGATAGCGGTTTATGCAGATCTCAGCGCCCAGACCGGCACGGACCCCCATGTGCAATATGATCCTGTGACGAATCAGTGCACCGGGGGCTTGGGCACGTCGTGGCAATCTCAGTCTTGGGACGAGACCGATTGCTGGGATCATGATCCCGATTCATGGGATCAGGTAGGTCGAGTTGGTTTTGGCGATCTGGATATTTCCGATGATTTGAGCACATTGTGGACCATCAATTTATCCACCAAAGAACTTTATCAGATGCCCGTTACAACCAGCGGTTTGCCCCTGGGTATCGCAGATGTTATTACTTATACCTTGCCTCTGACCGCAACATGTCAAAGCTCGGATGATTTGCGTCCTTTTGCCCTCGCTTTTCATGACGACAAGGTTTATGTAGGCATGACCTGCACGGCTGAGACCTCCCAAAACAGGAACGAACTGCAAGCGTTTGTTTACTCCACCGATGCTGCAGCGCCCGGGACATTCACTCTGGAATTGAGCGTTCCCTTGACTTATAATCGCGAGTATGCCATTGACGCCAATCCAGATTCAGATGCAGACTGGAATCCATGGTCACCCACATTCACCCATCTTCAATCGCCACAATACAATTCGGGCGAGGTCGCTTATCCGCAACCATGGCTGACTGATATCGAATTCGACGGTGACGACATGATTTTGGGGATTCGGGACCGCTATGGCGATCAAATGGGTTTCCGTCGCTATAGCACGGATCCTGCAGACAACACCCTGTATTCTGGCGATAGCGCTGGCGATATCCTGAAAGCTTGTCCCAATGGCACAGGCGGATGGACGCTTGAAAATAATGGTAGCTGTGGAGGGAACACCACCGGTGGCTCCAATAACAATCAGGGACCAGGCGGCGGTGAATTCTACTATCAAGAACATTACCCCTATCACACCGAGATATCTATGTCTGGCCTGGTCAACGTGCCTGGTCGCGGTGAGGTTGTCGAGGATGCGTATGATACGATTTACGACACCAATGAATTCTTTGATGGCGGCATTCTGTGGATGGATAACGCCTCCGGCCAACGTAACCGAGCCTATCGGATTTATGACACCTCTCCAGGCGGTTCCAATCCCGGCGACGGCACTTTCGCCAAAGGAAATGGCCTGGGAGATCTGGAATATCTCTCAGCGCCCGCCCCGCTGGAAGTCGGCAACCGTCTATGGTGTGATCTCGGCGACGGAAGCGGCGTCGGCGCCGGGAATGGCATCCAGGACCCCGGCGAAGAAGTGGTGATCAATGCTCCTGTCACCCTTGAATGCGACATTAACGGCGACGGCTTTAACGGCGGCGACGACGTTTCCGCCACCACCACCACAGACGTCAACGGCAACTACCTTTTCAAAGATGGCGACGCCAGCCTGAGTAATTTCCCCACAGCGCCATGGGATAGCAATCTCCATATCCTGCCGCGCAATACGCAATGTCGCATTCTCATCGATCCCACCCAGACAGCCCTGGCCGACAGTTGTGGAAGTGGTCAATATGAGCCCACCACGCCAGACAACGGCGGCTCGGATGATGGCGCCGATTTACGCGACAGCGATGGCTTGCCTGACATCGATGGCGCAGGCAATACGGGCGTTGTCTTTACCACCGGAAGCCATGGACAGAACGACCATACTCTGGACTTCGGCTTCAAACCGCAGGCCGATTACGACTGGGGCGACCTGCCGGACAGCTTCGCCACACTGACGGCCAGCAGTGGCCCGAGCCACGTCATCACCTCCGACCTGTATCTGGGCTCGTGCGTGGACGCCGAGGCAGACGGCCAGCCGGATGACCCACAAGCAGGCGCTGCTGGTTCGGGTAGCGGCAACGGCGATGACGGCAACACGGGCACAGCCACCACCGGCACATGCGCGGCCGCGGGCGACGACGAAGATGGCGTCACCCTGACCACGCCGATGATCCCTGGCGGCCAGGCCTGCTTCAACGTGACCGCGCACAACGGCACGGCCGGGGACGTGAACATCTACGCCTGGATTGACTGGAACGGCGACGGCGACTTCGGTGACGGCGCTGGCGGTGTCGACACGGATGAATCCTTCATTCTGGGAGCCGTGCCGGCCAACACCGACTGGACCGACCACGAAATCTGCACCACCGTGCCCGCGGCAGCCACCTTCGATGGCGGTGAGACGCACATGCGCTTCCGTCTGACGAGCGATGCGCTGAACGGCCCCGACTGGGGCGGCCCGGCCAGCGACGGCGAGGTGGAAGACTACTGGCAACCGTTGGCCTGCGTG
>WGCR01000140.1 GCA_015493675.1 Anaerolineae bacterium | reverse complement strand
GTGGAGCCCCCCGCAGACCCGGACGTGCTCATTGAAAAGGACGGCGAACGCATCTACGTTGAAGTCGAGGCGGGCAGCGGCAGCCCCAAACGCCGCATGAAAAAATGGCGCAACCAGCGCAAGCTGCAAGGCTTCGTCGCCATTTGCGCCCCCACAGAAGCCGTCCGCAAGAAACTGGTGCAGGAGGCTCGGGCCAACAGCAAGAAAGGCGTGGCCACGGATTTCATGTGGCTGCGAACACACAAAAAAGAGCCCGACCTCGGCCTCTGGGCGTATACATGGTGAGCCGATAATAACAGACGTTTCACATCACTTTACCCAGCATCACAGGAGCCCACCCCATGAATGAAGTCCATCTCATCGGTCAGATCAAACGGGTCTGGACCTACAACGACAACCTGTACGTGCGGCTTTCCGTGCGACGCAGCCCCGGACGGCCCAAACGCTCCGCCCAGGACGGCGGCCCCTACGACTACATCACGGTCGCTTTCATTGACGGCAAAAATCAATATAGCTTCACCCCCGGCCAGCGCCTCACCGTTCACGGCTGGATTCAGAGCCGGGACTTCGATGAGTCCCTGCGAGACTTCCTGAAGCGGGCCGAAATGAAAGGCGTTTCCGCAGAAGACGCCGTGAGCATTCCCGGCGAACAGCAACGCAAGACCGTTCTCCACCGCAGCGTCATCGAAGTGGTGGCCGAACGCTGGACGATTGACAGAGGAGACAACGACAAATGAACATTATCCTGGTCAACTTCGAGGGCGTTCTGAGCGACGCCCAACGCGACGAAATAGAAAGCGCCTGCAACGTCACTATCAACGCCACCCGCAACATTCTCCCCGTTCCTCCTGAAGGGGAGCACATCGAAAGCTATATTTTCACTGTTATCGATAATCTTCTAAACCCGGAAAATAATGACTGGGTGAAACCAACCTTCATCTTTCGCTTTCCCGACGCCCATCCCCTCTTTACTGCCCTCTTCCTGACGGCGTTTATGTACGTCGCCGAAACGCCGCCCGCCATTCTGGACCTGCGCTTCAACGACAACTTCCCCCCGACGGTTGACACGGAGCGCACCCGCGCCATTCCCCTGCAAGGAATCCGTCAGCGAGCCCTTCAATTTCGCTACACCCGATTTGACTGACAATCCACCGTCCTCTGGACGGTTCTCATCCGGCCTTCTTCCTCTTGCTCCTCGCCAGCGCCCCTCTCGCTTTGCAGAAGGCCGGACGAGAGTCGTTCAGACTCTCCGCAGTCGCACCTTAAAAATCCATAGAGACGAAAATAACCTTGTCTCCGTCCCCATGCGCCAGAACGCAGCGGGACACAAGGAGACGAGTTTATCCATAGACGATTTTTTCTTTTTTCCACCGCGTCGGGCCATCATGCGCTCCGGCGCGTGTGGTTCGATGCTCCACTTTCAGAGGAGTTTTTACCATGTCTTACGAACAAACCATCATCATCGGAAACCTGGGAAGCGATCCCGAGATGCGCTTCACCCCCAACGGCAAGCCCGTGACCAACTTCTCCGTCGCCGTCAACCGCAAATACACTGGCAAGGACGGCCAGACCCACGAGAAGACCAAGTGGTTCCGGGTGACTGCCTGGGACAAACTGGCCGAAACCTGCAATCAGTACCTGTCCAAAGGTCGCCAGGTACTGGTGGTGGGCGAGGTGAAAGCCTCCGCCTACACCAACCGGGCGGGCGAACCCGCCGCTTCGTTGGAGCTCACCGCCCGCGACGTCAAGTTCCTGGGCGGCTCCAACGGCAACGGCGGCAACGGCGAGGCTGCTGCCGCCAGCCCTGCGCCTGAAGAAGATGATCTTCCCTTCTAAAAATCGTCTTCGCGGCAGGGCCGCACGGGGGGTGACGCTCCCCACAACCGTCTCATCAACCAGAGGAGGGACGCACGTCATCATGGCTGCGTCCCTCTTCTGATCAGGGACGCCCCCGACGATGATGCGTCTCTCCTCAACCTTCACTCAGAGGAGAGTACCATGACAACCCAGACGACTTATTCCTTCACTTATGAGGAAGCCGCGAACTTCGTTTTACCCTCGGATAAGTACCGGAGCAAAACGATTGCCCAGGCCTACAAGGCCGACCCTGCTTATGTTCGCTGGTTGGCCAAGCAGATGGTCCCGACTCGTGACGTTGGGCATCAGGTCAAAGCAGCGGCCCAGGCGTTCCTGGCCGGACTCAATCGCTCCCAGACGCCCACTCAGACCCCGGCCAAAGCCAACGGCAACGGCCATAAGCCCGCTTCGCAGGCCCGTAGCAACGGTCACAACGGCCACAAGCCCGCTTCGCAGCCCGCGAATCACGGCAACCAGAAGCAAGAAGGGGAGCATCCCCGCATCTTCTCGCTGATGACCAACAAGGCGTTCTTCCACGTGGAAGACGCGTTGGGCATCGGCAAGGTCAAGATTTTCATGGGCAGCTACATCAAAGGCCAGGGCTCCAAAGATAAAGTCATCCACTATCTCGACGTGGATGACGCGAGAGTCATTGCCTTTGACTTGGCCGTGCGGGGCTCCCTGTCCGCGAAGTTCGTGGACTACAAGGGAAGCCCCAAGGGTCTGAATGGCAAGCCCCTCAGCCGGGTGTTCAAGCTGGAGGACCGGGGTGCAGACGCCAAGCGGCCTATCGTCATTGAGGCCGCGAACGGGCCTGGTGAGATCACCGGCCAGGGGGCGATCAAGCCCGCGGGCAAGCCCACGGCGCAGGTGGCCATTTTCTTGACGCGCCACGAGGCGCGCAAGTTGGGCCACGCCGTCCAGGCGTATCTGAATGCCTGGGAGACCGCGAAAATGACTCTCACTCCGCCCGAGACCATCGTGGAGGGGTGACATGGACGGGCCGATCATCTTCATCCCCCACAATCGCCTCTTTGACCTGGGTACACTTTACATCACCCCAGGGGCTGCTGAGGTGTTCCAAACCAACCCTCACGTCCCTTTTGTAGGTGACATCATCGCCCGCCACGCAACGGGCGATTGGGGAGACCTGGACGACTTCGACAAGGCGCAGAACGACGCCGCCGTCAAAAACGGCGGGCGCATCTTCAGCGCCTACCGCATCGCAGACGATCTGCGGGTGTGGGTCATCACGGAAGCGGATCGGTCTTCCACGACCGTGCTGCTTCCCAGTGAATACTAAATCGACTCCCCCGCACCATAACACAGAGGAGTTTTTGCCTATGTGTGACTGCTTGCATGACGGCTTCCCGCCTCATGCACCTTGTCACCAGGACGATCTGGCTTCCCCGCCTTTTCGTCCTGGTGACATCACCTTTTGCGTTAGCGAAGAGGGGCTTACGGGCCTTTCTTCGGTGGCGCAAAAAAGGGCCTACGCATCCCTGCGTCACCCACCATTCCTGAAAGCCCATAGTAGACAGACGACTGCTATGGGCTTTTTTACCAATGGAGACCGTCCGGGCCCTATCGTCAAAAACGACGATGGTGGCCAGCACCGTCAGAAATAACGATGGCTGCGGCCACCGTCAGAAATGACGTGGCGAGCTGGCGGCCAGGGG
>WGCR01000139.1 GCA_015493675.1 Anaerolineae bacterium | reverse complement strand
GATCAAGGAAGACCATGGTCCTGCCGAGGTGGGAGCTTTTGTCGAGGTCAAGGCCCGCAAGCAATCTGATGGCTCTTTATACGCCAAGAAAATCGAGGTAAAAGAGCATCATGGGACGCCAGGGCCCACCGAGACGCCTGATCCTACTGAGACGCCTGATCCAACAGGAACGCCTCATCCCACCGAAACCCCTGACCCTACCGAAACTCCGGCCCCCACACAGACTCCCGCAGCGGGCGAGCATGTCGAATTCCGTGGCGTCATCGAAAGCCAGAACGGCGACATTTGGATGATTAGCGGCACAGCCGTGACAGTGGATGGCAACACCCGCATCAAGGAAGAGCATGGTCAGGCAGCGGTCGGCGCCACTGTGGATGTGGAAGCCATGCGCCAGGCTGATGGCAGCCTTTGGGCCAAGAAGATCGAAGTCAAAGAGCAGGGCGATGACCATCATGGCCGCGAAGTCGAATTCCAGGGCCGCATTCAAGCCAAGAACGGCTCGAGGTGGACCATCGCAGGCCGTGATGTTATGGTTGACGGCAACACCGAGATGGATGAGCGCGAAGGCCGGGCCGATGTCGGCGCTTATGTGGAAGTCAAAGCTCGGGAAAACAATGACGGCAGCATGAATGCCCGCCGCATCCGCGTGCGCTCCCACGAAGATGATGATCAGCCCCGGGTCGACTGGGAAGGCCGCATCCAGGCCATGAATGGCGACATGTGGCATGTCGAGGGCCGCATGGTTCAGGTGGACGCCCGCACCCGGCTGGAAACCGAGCATGGTCCCATGCAGGTCGGCGCTTTTGTGGAAGTCCGAGCCCGCCAGCAGACTGACGGCAGCCTCTGGGCCGAGCGCATCAAGACCAGAAAACAGAATGACCCTGGCTCCTCTGTCGAATTCAGTGGCACGATCGAGGCCATGACTGCCAATCACTGGACTGTGGGCGGCTTCGATGTGATGCTGGACGCCAACACCATGGTTGATCAGCGCGACGGCGTTGCCCGTGTGGGCGCAGGCGCCGAGGTTTATGCTACTCGCCAGGCGGACGGACAGCTCTACGCCAACCGTGTCCGAATCAAGGACGACGTGCCAGATGGCGCCAAAATCGAATTTCGCGGCCCCATCGAGGCCATGTCAGCCAATATGTGGACCGTCGCCGGTTTCGATCTGGTTGTAGATGACGGCACATCCTTCGAACATCTGGAACGAGCCGCCCTGGGCGTCAGCGCCAAGGTGAAAGCTCGCCGCATGGCCGACGGCTCTCTTCTGGCCATCAAGATCGACGTGAAAGGCAATGCGTTCGAGCAGCAGCGTGAAATGGAATGGAAGGGACGGTTGGAGCGCTTCGACGCCCACAACTGGACCGTGGCCGGGCGCACTGTGATGCTGGACGCCAACACCCTGGTAATCGGGCAGCCTGTCGTGGGCGCCATGGTGGAGGTCAAGGCTCGCCAACAGTTCGATGGCTCGCTGATGGCCTCTCGTCTGGAAGTGCAGCGCATTCAGGAACACACCGAGTTTATGGGCGTTGTGCAAAGCATGGACATGAATGCCTGGATGATCGGCGGTCGCGCCGTGCTGGTCGACGCCCGCACCGTGTTTGATGAGCGCCACGGGCCCATTGGCCTCGGCGTGATGGTCGAGGTGAAAGCTCGCCGCATGGCTGATGGCTCCTGGCTGGCTATTCGCATCAAGAGTGAGGACTAACCCGTGCTTCAATTCTCTCGCTTCCTCCCCCCGCCTCTCTCTCGCCAAAACCTGGCCCTCACTCTCATGCTTATTGGTTGGATCAGCGCCCTCGCGGCGCTGGTCCAGCCTGTGGCCGCAGCCCCGATCGCTACGCCCCTCCCCATCTCGCCAGCGGGGAAAGACGCGGCAGCTCCTGCGATAGTTGTCAGCGCTGCCGGAGCCATCCATGTGGCCTGGGAGCAGGAGGGTGGAATCTGGTGCCGGAGTCAGCGGAACGGCGTCTGGTCAGACGCTGTGCAGGTGGCCAGCGAGGGAGAACATCCCACTCTGGCGGCGGCTCCCGACGAAGAGACGCTCTACCTGGCCTGGTCCCAGGAATTTGGCGGGAATTATGAGGTTTTCAGTCGTCGCTGGGACGCAGTCGATGGCTGGAGCGCTCCCAAAAATGTCTCCTCCAATGACGGAGGCTCTTCTTCCCCGGCGCTGGCAGTGAGCGCCGATGGACATGTGCATCTCATCTGGGCTGACACCAGCCCTGGCGTCAGCACCCTTTATCATGCCGTCTCCTCCGATGGCCTCAGTTGGCCGGTGGCATTGCCTATTGCCGATGCACTGGGCGGCAATCCCGCCGTTGTTTTTGCCGATGACGGGGAGATGGTTGTTGCCTGGCAATATCGGGCCAGCTTCGCTGATAATTTGCGCATCTGGACGGCCCGCTATCGGAACGGCGCCTGGACAACGCCCGTTGCCCTGACTGATGGCAGTCAGCACGCCCTGGCGCCCAACTTGAGCGCCAACGCCCGTCGTTTGGCTCTGGTTTGGCAGGAAGGCGATAGGGTGAAGCTGGCTTTCTGGTCGAATAACGCCTGGCAGGTGGCTGTGACACAACCAGGTCTGCGTCCGGCTGTAGCCATCACCGATGCGGGCCTGGTGCAATGGGATTGGGAAACGGATAACGGCCTGGCCAGCCAATTCGGACTGGCGGGCTGGACCAGTCCCGCGTATTGGGCTCAAAACAGCGCTCGCAGCGGTGATTTGGCGTTGGCCGCCCATGGCCAGGTCATCAGCGCCGTCTGGATGGAAAATCAGAACGGGAACAATCGCATTTTTCATAATAGCAATGCCTTTGCTACAATCAATCTTCCACTTCTCCGCAGACACTGATTTTCTTTTTGAGATTTTCGTCGTAACCAACCTTGCAAATCCTTCTCCTGGCCCTTCAGGCCTCTCTTCGAGAACAGCGTGGGCGCGCACCCTTATCAGATGATGCCGCATTGGTTGAGCGCGCTCGCAAACTGGATGATGAGGCCTGGCAGGTTATCTTCGAACGCCATTATCCTCGCCTGTACAGCTACATTTACTATCGGGTGGGAGATGCTGGTGCTGCAGAGGACCTGTGCGGCGAGCTCTTCGAGAAGGCAGTCAAAAACATTCATCGCTTCAAATCTCGGGATGGCGGGCTGGCGGGCTGGCTGACCCGCATCGCCCAAAACCTCACCTACGACTATTATCGCCGCCGCAAGGTGCGACCGCCCGATCCTTTGGAGTTGAATGAGTCATGGATTTCCAGAGGAGATGATCCCGATCGTCACCTTCTCAATCGTGAATCCACCGATTATCTGCGGCAGGCTCTGCAAAAACTCACACCGGAACAGCGGGATGTGATCTTGCTGCGTTTCATCGCTCAGATGCGCACCGCCGAGGTGGCAGCCATCATGGGCAAAACCACTGGCGCCGTTAAGGCGCTGCAACACAGGGCGCTGGCCGCCCTTCGCCGTGAACTGGAGGCGTCAGGCTATCATGGCCTCATTTGACGATCGTTTGGACGATGCCATCAATCGTATGATGGCTGGACTGGATATTCCTGAAAACAACGAGCTGCGCGATCTGCTTGCGCCCGCCCGGAAGTTGATGGAATCCCCTGTCCCCGCGCCTCCTCGACGCACGGCCCGGATGCGTATGAATGCGGCATTGGACGCGCAGCGTCACCGGGGAATCCTGGGGTGGATGGGACTCAGCGGTTTGCCCTGGATGCGCCCCCGCAAAATGATCCCGGCGCTGGCGCTGGCTGCGATGATTATCGTGCTGTTGCTTTCCAACGATGCCCTGCCCGGACAATGGCTCTATCCGGTCAAACAGGGGTCTGAGGCGGTGATGTTTTTGTTCCGTCGCACGCCCGCAGCTCGGGCTGACTATTATGTGCAACTGGCCGATCGTCGGCTGACCGAGATGGAGCGGCTGACCCGCATCGGGCGACCGGCGCCTGCAAGCACTTTGACACAATTCCAGCAGGCCTGGGCCCAGGCTGCGTCCATTCCCGACATAGATCAGACAGCCTTGCAACAGCGCGCTCTGGAGCAATCGTTGCGGTTACGGGCCTTGTTGCCATCTCTGCCGCCTGACTTGCAGGATAATGCCCAAACCATATTGGACTACCTGCTGAAACTGGGAGGCATTGATTCATTGCCGCCGCTGCTGACGCCTACGCCCACGCCTGATGTCAGCTCTACGCCTGACACCGGGCCCACCCCCACGCCCGCTCACACACCGGCTGGCGGGACGCCATCGCCTTCAATTACTCCCAGCCCGCCGCAACAAGGCCTTCCTCCCGTCGCAACGTCGGACACGCCCTCGTTGCCGTCCATGCAGACAGCGACGCCTGTTCCCACTGCTACCGCGACGCCTGGCTTCAATGCTTCTCCGACGCCCACTTTGAGGCCAACTGCCGCCCCTTCTCCTTCCGTTTCTCCGACGCCAACGCCTTCCCCAATGTCGGGGCCCGCGCCTTCCCCGACGGTGTCACCGCATCCTACTGAAACCCCTGATGAGACGGGGACGCCCGAGCATACGCCGACGCCGACGAACACTCCTACGTCTACCCCCTCGCCATCTCTGACCCCGACGCCAAAGCGGTCGCCTCATCCCACGCATACTCCCAGGCCGACTCATACTCCGTCGCCGACCCGGACGCCGACGCCTGTCTTTACCCCCTCGCCTACGCCCACGCCTCGCCCGACCCGGACGCCAACGCCCACCCGCACCCATACGCCGGGCCCGACACACACGCCCGAGCCCACCGAGACGCCCGAGCCCACCGAGACGCCTGAACCCACCGAAACGGCGGAACCGACCGAGACGCCGCATCCTTCTGAAACGCCGGATGATGACAAAACCCGGACGCCCGAGCCAACGCACACCCCCAAACCATCTGAAACGCCCGATACAAGCCGTGTCGGATAGTCTTCCTGCGAATGGCGTATGATCATCGGTCGTCGACTTTCGGGAATGGGAAAGAACGATAAAAGCCAGGCCTGCGTTCATCGCTCAGCCTGGCTTTTATTTTCCGTCCCAGCCGGAGGAGGTGATAAAATGACAACCATCATCTTCTCCGGGAAAACTCCTTGTCCTCATCCCCCCAGTTTCTTTTGCAATCATTGTTGTTCCAGGGAATGCCTGAACAGGATCGGCAGGCTGTCCTGGATCGGGCGCGTGTGCGACCCTTTCCGGCGGGGAGGCTTATTTTTCATCAGGATGAGTCGGTGGGGGAGCTACTGCTGATGACCCGGGGGCGGGTGCGCCTTTTTCAACTAACGCCCGATGGGCATCAACTGATTTTACATATCGCCGGACCGGGCGAGGAAATAGGATTATTGCCAGCGCTGATGGAAATGCGCAGCACCGTCAGCGCCCAGGCTGTTGACGATGCAACCGCACTGGCATGGGATGCGTCTGAATTTCGAACCCTGATGCGCCGCTTTCCCGACTTGAGCTTCAATGCGATCGCCATTCTGGGCGAGCACATCCGCCTTTATCAGGATCGCATCCGGGAGCTCACTACCGAGCGGGTGGAGCGCAGGCTGGCGCGCACCTTGCTGCGGCTGGCCAAACAACTGGGCGTGCGTACATCACAGGGCGTGCTCATTGATCTGCCAT
>WGCR01000138.1 GCA_015493675.1 Anaerolineae bacterium | reverse complement strand
CTATTTATCTACCTACCCCACCTCGGCCAGGGTGGCGGCCAGGCGGTCCAGGGCGGTGTCGATTTCATCTTTGCTGATGATCAGGGGCGGCACCAGGCGCAACACGTCGGCGCCGGCGTTGAGCAGCAACAGGCCCTGTTTGTAGCCCGCCTGCACCACGGGCGCGGCCGGCATATCCAACTGCACGCCCAACATCAGTCCCCGGCCCCGCACTTCGGTGATGTGGGGATTGCCCAGGTCTTGCAGCCGCTGCTGGAAGTAAGCGCCTGTTTCCTGCACATGGGCCAGGAACGCGGGCTCGCTGATGCGATCCACCACCACGTTGGCCACCGATGTGACGAAAGGCCCGCCCGCGAAGGTGGTGCCATGGTCGCCGGGATGGATGACATCGGCCACCCGCTCGGTGACCAGCACCGCGCCGATGGGCAAGCCGTTGGCCAGGGGTTTGGCCGAGCAAAGGATGTCGGGCAGGACGCCGAAGTGTTGATGCGCCCAGAAAGCGCCAGTGCGTCCCACGCCGCACTGCACCTCGTCGAAGATGAGCAGGGCATTGTGCTGGTGCGTCAGCTCTCGCAGCGCCACCAGAAAGGCCTCCGCCGCCGGGTGAATGCCGCCCTCGCCCTGGATGGGCTCCAGGATGACGGCGCAAACAGAATCATCGATGGCCGCAGCCGCACTTTCGATATCGTTGTAGCGGGCGAAACGCACGCCCGGCATCAGCGGCAGGTAGGGTTTCTGATATTTCTCTCGCGGCGTGGCGGCCAATGCGCCCATGGTGCGGCCATGAAAAGCGCCGGTGAAGGCCACGATGTTCGTCTTGCCCTCGCCAAAATGGGTGCGGGCGAACTTGCGGGCGAATTTCATCGCCGCTTCGGTGCTCTCAGTGCCGCTATTCTGAAAATGCACCCGGTCGGCAAAGGGGGTGATCTCCACCAGCCTGGCGGCCAGGCGGGCCATGGGCTCGTTATGATACAAATTGGAATAATGCAGCGGCTTTTGGCCAGCGGCGCAGATGGTCTCTGCGATCTCGGCGTCGCCATAGCCCAGGGCGCTGACCGCAATGCCCGCCACCAGGTCCAGATAACGATTGCCCTCTGTGTCTTCCAGCCACACGCCCTGGCCGTCAGCCAGCACAAAGGGCGGGCGGTTGTAAGCATGCACCAGATACTTTTGTTCCAGTTCGATGGGATTCATGGATCGCCTCGGATTGATAGAATGAATGAGAGAATTATGATTTGCCCGGCGCTGTGTCGTCCGCGGTTGCGCCCGGCTTCAGCGATGTGGAGACGATGAAGGTGCCCTCGCCCCGGGCGTAATGCGCCAAATCGGCGATAATGGCGCTGGGAACGCCGCTTTTGGCGGCGGAGGCTGCGGAGCGAACCTTGGGAATCATGCCACCGGTGATGAAATGCCCGAAAATAAGGTCCTCGACCTGCTCGGCAGCGATCATGCGCTGCGTGCGCCCGGCGATGCTGACGCCCGGCACATCGGTGAGAAAAACCAGATGGGCGGCGCCCAGGGCGACAGCCAGGGCCTCGGCCACATGATCCGCATTGACATTGTAGCTCAAGCCGTCATAGCCCAGGCTGATAGGAGCAATAACGGGCACGATGTCAGCATCCATCAACAGGCGCAGGCGTTCGGTGTGCACAGCGTCCACCTTGCCCACACGGCCCAGATCCGTCCCTTCCACCTCCAGTTTTTCCACCCGCACCATCCCCGTGTCAATGCCGTTCAGGCCGATGGCCTCGACGCCGCCATTGACCAGCCAGCGCACCACCCGCACATTGGCGATGCCTCCCAGGGCCATTTTCACCAGGCGCATGGATTGCTCGCTGGTCACGCGCAGGCCGTCGACGAAGTTGAAGGGCACGCCCAACTCATCGTGCAACCGGGCAATTTCTTTGCCGCCGCCATGCACAATCACGGGACGAACGCCATTTTTCTTGATTTCGCGAATGGTCTCGACCATCTGGGCCAAAAACTCGCGATTGTCGATCTGACTGCCGCCGATTTTGATGACGTGAATAGGAGTCGATTCGGTCATAAGATTTTCCTGGTGTGAGTGATTATTGGCGCTCTTGGGCGGAGTTACAAAAGACCAGCGGTTTCTTCCAGCCCGAACATGAGATTCAGATTCTGCACAGCCTGACCACTGGCGCCTTTCAGCAAGTTATCCTCGCTGGCAGTGATGATCCACTGGCCGGGCCGGGGCAGGGGTGTGACGCCGATGGCAACACGGTTGGTGTTCACCGTGTGGCGCAAGGTCGCGGTCTGGCCTGAAGGCAGCAGATGGATGAACGGTTCATGTTCATACGCCTGCCGGTAGATATCCCGCACATTCTGCTCGCTCAGGCCCGGATCGAGGGTGACGTAGAGGGTGGAGAGGATGCCGCGATTGACGGGGATGAGATGAGGCGAAAAGGTGATCTGCACATCGGGGACATGCCGCCCCAGAATCATCTCCATCTCGGCAATGTGGCGATGGGCGTAGCCGATGCTGTACGGGACCATATTCTCGTTGATCTCGACGAAATGGCTGCCCAAACGCAGCTTGCGGCCCGCGCCCGACACGCCCGATTTGGAATCAGCGATGATAAACGGGCCCAGCGCGCCCGCCCGGGCCAGGGGCCACAGTCCCAGATTGACGCTGGTGGGATAGCAGCCGGGATTGGCCACCAACTCGGCTCCGGCGATGTTCTCCCGATTCACCTCGCACAGGCCGTAAACTGCGGATTTCAGCAGATCGGTCTGGGTGTGAGGCGTGGCGTACCAGCGCTCGTAGACCTGGGGATCGGACAGACGAAAATCGGCCGAGAGATCGATGGCCCGCACGCCCGCGGCTCGGGCCCGGGCCACCGCCTCCATGCTGGCCGCATGGGGCAGGCAGAAGAAGATGACATCAGCCTGCGCCAGGGGCGCGTCATCGAAGCGGATGAGCCGCGTATCATCGGGCGAGGGATAGAGATCGCTGATGCGTTTGCCCGCGGAGGATTCGGAGGTGGCCCAGACCAGCCTGGCCTGAGGATGGCGGGCGAGAAGCTGGGTGAGTTCGTAGCCAGTGTAGCCGGTGGCTCCGACGATTCCGGTTTTGATCATGGCGGTTGGCGGTTTCCTTGCGGTGAGATGTGCGCACGCGTCTCACACAAAAAAAGCCCTCCGGTCGGAGAGCTTTTGCGAGCATGGCTAAAATCCCGCGCTGCTTTTCCAGGCCGAAAAATGGCTGGCTAGAAAAGACGACGCCTGGAGCGGGTGGAGCGGTGAATCATGATTGCAAAGCCTAGCACGAAGGCAAATGATTGTCAATTTTCGTCGAGAAGGCCCTGTTTTTTGATCTCCTCGGCTCTGGCGATGGCCTCGGCTTCGGGGATGTTCAGTGCAGGCGGAGGCGGAACCATGGGCTCGACTTCAGATTCTTCTGGCGTCAGCGCCTCCGCTTCGGGATCGGGCAACGGGGTCGGCGGCGGAACGACAGCCTGTGTGGCGGGCGGGACCACAGTTTGCGGAGCAATAACTGGTGATGCAACGATTTTATCCGCGGAAGCGCCGCATTTGGGGCATCGTTTCCAATCTGGCTCCAGCAAATAGCCGCATTGCGGGCATGGGCGCTTGAGTTCTGCTTCGCAGTAGGGGCAGTATTGCCAGTCGGATTTTACGGGACGCCCGCAATTGTGGCAGGTGGGAGATTGCTCCAGCTCTTGCAGCAGGATTTCTTCTTCCAACGCCCGATCATATTGTTCGGCCAGGGTTTGCTTGGGCCGCACCAGAATGTAGATAAGCAAGCCGATGACATTGAAGACGGCCACCAGCAGCACCGCCAGCAGCGCTGCAAAGATGTCCGCCGAGCGGGAGCGGATATCCCGCCAGGTCCAGATGATGAGGCCCACCCAGAAGGCGGTCAACAGCCCGCCGATGATGGCCACCACCCAGGTGAGGCCAACGCCAAGCAGGTTGAATAACTGATCCATAGTGTCGTGTAACTCCTTGACAGGGAGGTAAGATGTCGTCAAATAGCATCGGCGAACAAATCGTCGATGGACGCCCAATCATAACATAAGGCCTGTATCAGGCAAAACTAACCGGCCGTTTGCACCATGGTTTCGTCGCGCGTTTCACGCCTGATACAGCTTTTCCAGCTCCGGCGCAATCACGTCCCAACTGAAATGCTGCCGGATGAACGCCCGCCCGCGCCGTCCCATCTCCGCCGCCCGCTGATGATCCATCAGCAAGACGATAATGCGTTGGGCAAAGTCGGAGGCGTCGTCGGCCAGGGCAAGATGCACATTGTCTTCCACAGGAATGCCATCCGCGCCCAGACGGGTGGACACCACCGGTTTGGCCAGAGCGAGGGATTCCAGAATCTTGAAGCGGGTGCCGCCCCCCGCCAGCAGGGGAACGACATAGACATCCGATTGCACGATGTAAGGCCGCACATCG
>WGCR01000137.1 GCA_015493675.1 Anaerolineae bacterium | reverse complement strand
AAGTATAATTATTTGTCCACCACACCAAGGAAAAATCGCCCAAACTTATGCGCACAGATCACATTCGCAATTTTTCAATCATCGCCCACATCGACCACGGCAAATCCACCCTGGCCGATCGTCTCATCCAGCTCACCGGCACGCTGACCGAGCGCGAGTTGCAAGATCAGGTGCTGGATAGCATGGATCTGGAACGGGAGAAGGGCGTCACCATCAAGGCATCCGCGGTGCGGATGTATTACACCGCGTCCGACGGCGAGACCTATGAGCTGAATCTCATCGACACGCCCGGGCATGTCGATTTCAGCTACGAGGTGTCGCGGGCGCTAAAAGCCTGCGAAGGCGCCGTGCTGGTGGTGGACGCCAGCCAGGGCGTCGAGGCCCAGACCCTGGCCAATCTCTATCAGGCCATGGAGCTGGACCTGGAAATCATTCCGGTCATCAACAAGATCGACCTCATTTCCGCCCGCACCGACGAAGTGGCCCAGGAGATCGAAGACCTGCTGGGCGTGGATGCGTTGGACATCCCCCGCGTTTCGGCCAAGGAAGGCATCAATATCGAACAGGTGCTGGAGGCTATTGTCGAACAGATCCCGCCCCCCGAGGACGATCCCAATGCGCCCTTGCAGGCGCTCATCTTCGACAGCCATTACGACTCCTACAAGGGTGTCATCGCGTACGTGCGGGTGTTCAGCGGGCGTTTCCGCAAAACCGACGCCCTTAAACTGATGTCCAGTGACACCGAGGTCACGCCCATCGAGATCGGCATTTTCTCACCAAAAATGACCATTGTTGATGAACTGGCGGCCGGTGATGTGGGCTATGTGGCCACGGGCCTGAAAACGGTGCAGGAATGCCGCGTGGGCGACACCTTTACCCTCGCCCGAAATCCTGCGCCCGAGCCGCTGCATGGCTTCGAGCCCATGAAGCCCATGGTTTTCGCGGGCATCTATCCCGCCGAGGCCGATGATTACAACCTGCTGCGGGATGCCCTGGAAAAACTGCAACTCAACGACGCCTCGCTCATCTTCGAGCCCGAGACCTCCCAGGCGCTGGGCTTTGGCTTCCGCTGCGGCTTTCTTGGCCTGTTCCACATGGAGATCATTCAGGAGCGGCTGGAGCGGGAGTATGATCTCGATCTGGTCTTCACCGCGCCTTCGGTGGCCTATCAAGTCACTTTGACCGATGGCAGCGAAATCGTCATCGACAGCCCCGCCGACCTGCCCGAGCCCAACTTCATCACCGAAATCCGCGAGCCCTGGGTGCAGATCGACATCATCACCCCCACTGACTACATCGGCACGGTCATGGACCTGGTCATCAACCGCCGCGGCGAGTTCAAGGATCAGGAATATCTCGACGCCCGCCGCGTCCAGCTCAGCTATCTCATCCCCCTCACCGAGATCTTGGTGGATTTCTACAACGATCTCAAAGCCCGCACCCGCGGCTACGCCTCGCTGGATTATCATTTCCACGAATACCGCCCGGCCAAAATGGTCAAGCTGGATTTGCTGGTCGCGGGCCAGCCCGTGGATGCGCTTTCCGTCATCGTGCACGAAGACCAGGTGTATCCCAAGGGCCAGAAGCTGGTTTCCAAGATGAAAAAGGTCATCCCCCGCCAGCAATTCGATGTCGCCATCCAGGCCGCTGTGGGCAGCCGCATCATCAGCCGGGCCAATGTGAAGGCCCTGCGCAAAAACGTGCTGGCCAAATGCTACGGCGGCGACGTCAGCCGCAAGCGCAAGCTGCTGGAAAAGCAGAAAAAGGGCAAGAAACGCATGAAGATGATCGGCTCCGTGCAGGTGCCGCAAGAAGCCTTCATGGCCGTCCTGCAACTGGATGACGATAAATAGATCAACCTGGAAGGTTTATTTTCAATTCTGGCTGAGTACCGTCAATGACATCTTTCCTTCGACGCCTTACCCCCTACATTTTCCTCGCCCTCATCCTGCTGGCGGGCTTCGCCCTGCGCACCTACAATGTGGATTGGGCGGAAGGACAGCTTCCGCACCCGGATGAGCGCTCCACCATCGCTTTTTACGCGCCCACCATTCACTGGCCCGACGACCTCTCCCTCCTGCTGGATAAGGAGAAATCGCCCCTCAATCCCTTCATCGGGCCCGATGGACGCCCGCGCTCCTACACCTACGGACATCTCCCCCTCTATCTGCTGGCGGCCTCGGGGGATGTGGTAACGAAGCTGGCCCCGCTGGCGGAGAAGGCGGGCGCGCCAGAAAAGTACGTCACCATGATGCGCATCGCCAATGGCTCGCCAGGCTTCGCCTGGGTGGGCCGGGTGCTGGTGGCGATTTTCGATACCATCACGCTGCTGTTCCTCTTTTTGCTGGGCAAACGCCTGTGGAATGTGCAGGTGGGGTTGCTGGCCGCGGCCTTTGCCGCGTTTACGGTGCAGCAAATTCAGCTTTCGCATTTCTTCGCGGTCGATCCCATCTCCGCCACATTCGTAGTCATCACCCTGTATTTCGCCATCAAGATGCTGGATACGGGCAAGTGGTCGTACACGATCCTGACCGGGATCATGGCGGGGTTGGCGGTGGCGTCGAAGTTCAGCGCGATGCCCGTGCTGGCCGCCCCGGTCATCGCCGGTCTGCTGCTGACTTATCGCCAGATGAAGCAGGAGGATGCGTCGGGTGCGCCCGGCTGGCTGCTGGCGGGCGTCACCCTGGCGGTGGCGGGCGCGACTTTCTTCATCACCTCGCCCTTTGCGATCCTCGATTGGCAGCATTTCTATCAGTTCGTCATCAAAGAGCAGGGAGCCATGGCCCGGGGCGAGGCGGATTTCCCCTTCACTCGCCAATATCGCGGCACCACGCCCTATCTCTACCAGATCAAGCAGCAGATATTGTGGGGCATGGGCATCCTGCTGGGGCTGGTGGGATGGCTGGGCTTTGGCTGGGCCACCCTGCGGGCGCTGGTGGGCCGGGCCAAAGCGGGCGAATGGATTATCCTCTCCTGGCTGGTTCCCTATTTTTTGATCACGGGCAGTTTTCTGGCCAAGTTCAATCGCTATATGGCTCCGGTGGATCCGCTGTTGAGCCTGCTGGGCGCGGGCATGTTGTGGGCGCTGGCGGCGTGGATCGCGAGAAGAAAAAGTAATCAGTATGCAGTAATCAGTAATCAGTATCCAGTAAACGATGAGAAGCAAAGGCCCGATACTGAATCCGCTTCTATTCCCAAGCCTCCTGCCGCCGAGCCTATTCCAGCAGCGGCGGTGGTTGCGCCCGAGCGGCGGGCCCGGCGCTGGTTCTGGGCCATGGGCCTGGTCGTGCTCATCCCCACCATCCTCTGGGCCCTGGCGTTTGTGAATGGCGTCTATCGCACCGAGCATCCCTTTATCACCGCGTCCAAATGGATGTACGAGAATATCCCCGACGGCAGCACGATCATCACCGAGCATTGGGAAGAGGGGATGCCGCTGAATCTGCCTATTCCGGGCGGCTATCCCGCGGCGCATGGCTGGAAGAGCGTGACCATGCCCATGTACGAGGAGGACACGCCGCAGAAGTTCGAGATCATCAAGCAAAATATGCGGGAAGGGGATTATTACGTGCTGGCCACCAAGCGGCTGTATGGGGCGCTGCCGCATCTGCCCCAGCGCTATCCCATGAGCATCAAATTCTACAAGTTGCTGTTCGAGGGCAAGCTGGGCTATGAGCCGGTGGGCGATTTCCACACCTACCCCAAACTCTTCGGCATCGAAATCCCCGACCAGAGCGCGGATGAGAGCTTCTGGGTGTACGATCATCCCCGCACGCTGATTTTCAAGAAGGTGCGGGATCTGAGCGACGCCGAGTGGGATGCGCTGCTGGGCGGAAGCTGGGAGGGGGCTGTGCCCTACTACACGGGCCAGAAGGAGGGCGGCGGTCTGCTAAGCAAGCTGACTTTGGGCCTGCTGGGGGGCAAGGCCGCGGGCGGGCCTGAACAGAAGCCCGAGAAGAATCTGTTGCTGGATCAACCGGTGGACGCGCTGCCCGACGTGGGCCATATCGCCTGGAATCCGCTACGAGAGAGCAGTCTGGCCTCGGCGATCATCTGGTGGCTGGCGCTGCTGGCCTTGCAGGCGTTGGCCTGGCCCGTGGCCTTTGCGGTATTCGGGCATTTGCGGGATCGGGGCTACGGCTTCGCCCGGGCGTTGGGGCTGATCCTCCTGGCCTGGGTCAGTTGGATGCTGTCCGCCTCGCACTTGCTGATTAACAACCTGTGGCCCTATCTCATCGCAGTGGCGCTGCTGGCCGGGCTTTCCTGGCTGTTGTGGCAGCGCCATCGGGCGAAGATGGCCGCGTTCTGGCGAGAACGCAAGAGACTGGTCTTCGCCATCGAGGCGGTGTTCACGGGTGCGTTCCTGCTCTTCCTGTT
>WGCR01000136.1 GCA_015493675.1 Anaerolineae bacterium | reverse complement strand
GTGTATTGCCTGCCCAAGCAAAAATGACGGGCGGCAGCCGATTCTAACGCAGAAAAAGTGCAACGCCCGCTTGCTGAGCCGCCTGTTGCAGGCGGGCGTCAAGCGTAGCAAGGGACAGCCCGCGGCGCATGGCCAAATCGAGATAAGATGCATCATAAGAAGAAAGACCGTGCTCCCGGGCCAGCGCCATGATCTCGGCAAAGACTCGCCATGACGGTTCAGGCTCAACAGCAACGGGCAATTGGCTGATGAGCGTGATGAAGCGGACGCTGCCCGCCTTGTTGATACGCCCGCGTCGTTCTGCAACGACTAACCATTGTAACTGCTAAGGTCGTTTTCGCTTGAATTAACCTGACAGGTTCCTTTGTCAACGATTCAGAGCCTTGCATGCTTCGTTGCTGGCTGAAAACTGCACATCCTACCGCCAAGGTTACGAGAACCTGTCAGGTTTAAGTGAAAAAAGACAACCAACTGGCATACGTTAGCAGTTACAACACATTATTGATTTCAAGAGGCCACATAGCGGGCGCTATGCCGGAATGACTGGATAAACTTTCCAAGACGGCGTCAGCATAAGGGGTGGACTCATCCTCAAAACACCAGGCCATCACCACCGAGACGTCCAGCACAAAGTCGGCATCAATCATCATGCCCGCCCTTCCTCTTTGAGCTCGCGCAGAGAAAGCCCGTTCAACCGATAATTCCGACGAAAGGCCTTGAGTTGTGCGATAATCTGTTCAGGGGGAGCAGCAGGCTGGGGAGGGATAGATTGCAATGCTGCGATGGGAACATTATGACGGGTAATGATAATCCGCTCGCCTTTTGCCACGCGTTCGATAAGTTGCGAGAAATGGGTTTTAGCTTCATAAGCGCCGACAGTAGTCATTTGATTGATGTTCTCCTTGAGTCAAACTAGTCTAGCACAAATCTAATATATTTTGAACGATCGAACAAACTGTTCACGTGGCTGAGACGAAATAAAGTCTTGCTGCCAGTCGCCTTTTCTGATACACTGAAAATCAGTCAAGTGACGCTGTAAATGTCCCAAAAGGAAATTTTGCCATCCCCGAAGCTCTTCGTGCAGGAGAACAAGAAGCGCCATGGCAAGTAAACTGTGGCCGATTTTGCTGTTGCTGTTGTTCACAGGCTGTTTCCCCTTCGCCTCCTCACTCCCAACGCCTGCTATCGCGCCAGAACCGCCCCTATCCGGCACGGGGTGGGTGTTGGTGCAGATGAATGGCCATGACGTCCTGCCCGAGCCCAACATCATCCTGCACTTTGTGAGCGACAGCGCCTTGGGCGGAGATACAGGCTGCAATGATTATGGCGGCGGCCCCGATAGCGGAGGCTATCATTCAGCGCCTGATGGCGCGTTTGACCTGAATATGCTGGCAGTGACTGTTCAGCTTTGTCCGGATAAGGCGCTGATGGCCCAGGAGAAAGAATACAGCTCGACGCTCATCAAAGCCGCTCGTTATCACATCGAAAATGGATTGCTGCATCTTTACGATGACACGGGCAGCGAAATCCTGACCTTCCGTCGGGCCAATGACGATGATTTGCTGCGTTTTCAGGAATAGATTCCATAATCGATAGTTTCCCTCACTTTTCACCACGCGTTCGATGAGTCGCAAAAAGATGAGATCAAGCGTGACGGCCCGGCCTTTTCTCAAATGGGCGGGGGGCAAGATGCAGTTGCTCCCCCAACTGCGGACGCTGTATCCGCCCGAGCTGGCTGCAGGAAAGCTGGCCACCCACGTGGAGCCTTTTGTGGGCGGCGGTGCGGTCTTTTTCGATATAGCCCAGCGCTATCCTGTCACCCGCGCCTTCCTCTGCGACGCCAATCCCGAGCTGGTGCTGATCTATCGCGTGGTGCAGCAGCAGGTGGAAGCGCTTATCGCCGCCCTGGCCCGCTACGCGGGCGAATACGCCGCTCTTGGACATGATGAGCGCCCGGCTTACTACTATCAGGTGCGCGACGCCCTGAACCGCCAGCGGCCCGAAATCGCTTTCGACGCCTTTTCCAACGCCTGGATCGAGCGGGCGGCCATGCACCTGTTCCTGAACAAGACCTGCTACAATGGTTTGTTCCGGCTGAATAGCAAGGGCGGGTTCAATGTGCCCCACGGACGTTACAAAAATCCCCGCATCCTGGATGCTGACAACCTGCGCCAGGCCTCACGCGTTCTGCAAATCGCAGAGATACGGCGCGGGGATTTCGAACACTGTGCGGAAATCGTCGACGATGGGAGTTTCGTCTACTTCGATCCGCCCTACCGACCCATCAGCAAAACCGCGCATTTCACGGCCTATTCCAAAAATGGTTTCGATGATGACGATCAACGGCGGCTGGCCCGCTTTTTCGCCCGCCTGCACCGGGAGACCGGGGCCAAACTCATGCTCAGCAACTCCGACCCCACCAATGAAGACCCGAACGACGCGTTTTTCGACGATCTCTATCGTGATTTTCACCGCCATCGGGTGTCGGCCCAGCGTAACATCAACAGCAAGGCAGCCAAACGCGGACCGATTCTCGAACTGGTGATCACGAATTACTCTCCCCACTCTCCAATCTCTAATCCCTAACTTCCAATCCCTCCCGCCATGCGCCCGAGACACTCCTACGCCAACATCATCCTCATCCTGGCCAGCTTGCTGGGCGCGGCTGCGTTTTTGTCGCCCTTTTTCGGGCAGCCGCCGCAGCAGACGGGCATGTCGGCCACAGCCCACGGCAGCGACGCCATGCTCATGCTGACGCTGCTCAGCCTGATGGCCCTGGCCGCCATCGTGGCCGGATTGCAGAGCAACGAGATCAACGCCAAGACCCTGGCGGTGCTGGGGGCGCTGGCCGCGGTGGGAGCCATCATGCGCTTCATCCCCGGCCCGGGCGGGTTCTCGGGCATATTCTTTTTGCCCATCATGGCGGGGTACGCGTTCGGCTCCCAGTTCGGATTTCTGGCCGGACTGGTGACGCTGCTGGCCTCCGCTTTTCTCACTGGCGGCGTCGGCCCATGGCTGCCCTACCAGATGTTCGCCGCCGGCTGGACGGGGGCCATCGCCGGTCTGGCTCCCCACATCCGCCCCGGAACCAAATGGGAGATCATCACCCTGGCCGGCTTGGGCCTGCTGTTGGGGCTTTTCTACGGTCTGATCATGAACCTGTGGTTTTGGCCGTTCGTCTTCCAGCCCGAACATGCAGAGATCTACTGGCAGCCAGGCCAGGGCCCGCTGGCCGTCATCAAAGCCTACGCCCTGTTCTACCTGATCACCTCTTTCTTCTGGGATTTCTGGCGCGGCATCGGCAACGCCGCCCTGATACTCATTTTCGGCGCGCCTGTCCTGCGCCTGCTCTATCGTTATCAGCAGCGCTTCCACTTTGCCATCTTGCCCGATGACGTCCCGATTTCAAACGCCTCATCCCCTGCCACAACGGGGTAAGTTGCCAGCCGCTCCGGGGAGACGTATAATTTCAAAAGAGAACAAACAAGGTGACAGTCTCTTCACATTCGGAAAAATGCATTCGTTCACACCCAAAATGATGTTTCAATCCGAGCGAAGTAGCTATCGCCTTGGCAACCATTATGAGTTTCCCACCAGGTTCATTCTATAAACTTTCACGGAGGTGAAAAAATGAGTTTTTCCGACTTGATCCAAACCGCAGATTGGAAGAAAGAAAAGCACGTGCCCGTCATCGAAGCGCCCGATGTGGTCAAAGCCGATGAGCCCTTCGATGTCACCGTCAGTGTCGGCAAAGAGCTTCCGCATCCCAACACCACCGAACACTTTATCGCCTGGATCGATGTTTTCTTCAAGCCCGATGGCGACAAATTCTCCTACCATGTCGGACATTTCGATTTCCGGGCGCATGGCGAATCGGCCAAAGGCCCGAACAAAGGCCCGGTCTACACCCATCCCATCGTCACCTTCAGTATGCAGGTGAACAAACCGGGTAGACTGGTTTCTCTCTCCTGGTGCAACGCCCACGGCCTGTGGGAGGATGAAAAAACCATCAGCCTGGCGGAGTAAACGGCCATTTGATTCAAAAGGGGACGGTTGCGAAGCTGTCCCCTTTTTTGTTGCCACGCACTCATTTTTCCGGAGAAACGTATGCTTCTCGCCGGTGATCTTGGCGGCACCAAGACCATTCTCGCCCTTTTTCCCGCTGACGGCGACGCCCGCTCGCCCATCGTTCAGGCCCGCTATGTCAGCAAAGACTTCCCCAGCCTCACCCGCATCATCGACGCCTTTCTGGCTAAGCATGAGGCCGTCATCGATGCAGCTAGTTTTGCCGTGGCCGGGCCTGTGGTCGCGGGCAAGGCCGATGTCACCAACCTCTCGTGGATGATCAGCGAGCAGGGGCTGCGCGCCCGTCTGGGTGACATCCCCGTGCGGCTGATCAACGACCTGCAAGCTACCGCTTACGCCATCCCGGCGCTGACGCCCGACGACCTGCACACGCTGCATCCGGGCGAGGTGGAACGCCAGGGGGCGCTGGCCGTTATTGCCCCGGGCACAGGCCTGGGCGAGGCTTATCTGGTGTGGGATGGGACGGGATATCGGGCCTATGCCTCTGAGGG
>WGCR01000135.1 GCA_015493675.1 Anaerolineae bacterium | reverse complement strand
GGCTGGGTGCTGCAATATCTGCATATCGCCGACCGTCCGCCCGAGGGAACCCATCTGCAAACCGGCGACCCCATCGGCCATCCCTCCTGCGAAGGAGGCCACGCAGCAAGCTCGCATCTGCACATCGCCCGCCGCTATAACGGCGTATGGGTGGCCGCGGGCGGTCCAGTCCCCCTGCAACTGGATGACTGGACCGCGTTTGTCGGGCGTACAGCCTATGGCGGCGGCATGATCGGCCCCGACGGTCAGAAGATCACCGCCTGCGACTGCCGCGAAAAGAGCGTCAACGGCATCCTGATCGAGAAATAAAGGCAACTGTCATAAATCCTCAAACAGCCCTGGTCGCCACGGCATCAGGAGGGCTGCTTCCGTTGTAACGTTTTCACGCTCTACCATCTCTAAAATACCAGACGCTGGCCGGGCGTCGCATCATCCGATTTATCTGTTTTTCAACCAAGCGAGGTGCATCATGCTGGAATCCTTAGCCGTCAATCCTCAATCCCGTGAATTTTCCATGGAACTCACCGGGTTGGAAGATCCACTGCACATGTGGCGTCGTCTTATCGTCTATCTGGGATTGGATGACGAAGACGTTATCGTGGCCATGCGCCGCACATCCGAAACGCTGCTCAGAGACGCTGCCGATTTTGTGGTCGGGGCGTATGATTATCTGGCATCTTTCGATGAGACCGCCTCGATTTTGGGCTGGGAGCAGGAGATGGATGCTGCGCATCTGGAAGAGCGGCGGCAATTTTTTGCCACCTGGATGGCCCGAGCCATCGGTGTTGATCTCAGCGACGAATTCGCCGCGTATCTTTTCGATGCAGGCATTCTGCACGCCGCTCATGGACCGCGCGCCATCCACACTCCGCCGCAATGGGTGATGGGCGCTATCGCCATGGTGCAGGCCCATATTGCCGAGCGCATTCTGCACTACGGACATGATAGGGAGTTGGCAGCGATCGCCATCGGCGGTTGGGACAAATATCTGATGCTTCAGAATTATCAGATGCTGGCCGGGTACCAGGTCGCCCGCAAAGTGGATGACGGGCCCCTCACCGTCACCGTCAAGCTCTATGGCAAATTGCAGGCCATGGCCGGACGCGAGGAGCAGACGGTGCATATCCACAGTGACGACACGCTGGCGGATGCACTTCGCAAATTTTTCAACTATCATCCTGTTCTCCGTCAAGAATTTTTTGTAGTGACCTGGAGCGCCCCCGAAGGAGATGTGGAGGCGACCTGGTCCACTGATTTCAAAAAAGTCTACGTTCCCCGCCAGGGGCCTTATTGGCGCATTCTTCTCAACGGCAAAGAAGTCCGCTATCATGGCGGATTTGAGCAGCCGTTGCATGCGGGCGACATCATTGCCCTCTTCCCGCCCGGACGTTAGAGACTGTTTGCACTTGAGCACCGCTTACGTTCATGGCCCAACAGGGATTCAGGGGGTCTCCCGACCTCCGGGAGGTGGACGAGTAACTTTTGGTTTGGCCGGGTGGTTTTTGTCCACCTCCCGGAGGTCACAAAAAGCAGTCAACCCCCTGAAATCCAAAAGATCCACGTTCATTTTCATAACGCAAACGATGAAATTCGTCGTAGGACACACGAAGGCGACGAATCTGGCTGTGCTGAACCACAAGAATAGACAAAATTGGCTGCAAAGCTCGTAGCAGTCTCTAATTTTTTTCTTCTCCACGACGCTTCTCTCAACGCCCGACCCATGCGCCCATCTATCGCTTTCACCCGAAAATACGCCTTTTTCGCCCTGTTGATTCTTGTTTTTGCCGGATCGACAGGGTCCTTTTTGCGTTTTGGCCTGGCTTATGGCATGCCCGCGGGCTGGGGGGAATTTCATAACATCATCCACGCTCACAGTCACACCATGTTTGGCTGGACTGTTTTGGCATTGATGACCATCATCTGGCGCCGCCTGCCTGCTTATACCGGCAAGCCGTTGCCAAAAAGTGTGCGCTGGCAGATGCTCGCCACCTTTGTTTTTTCTTTTTTGCAACTTTTTGCTTTCTGGCCCAATGGCTACGGGGTGACCCGAATTGGCTCGGCGCAGATGCCTCTGGGGGCTATGAGCGCCGGGTTTGCGGGATTGACCTGGTTTTGGTTCATGTCGTTGTACTGGCGGGCCACCCGCGGCATGGCCACGACGCCGACCCCGGTGCGGATGTGGAACTGGGCCATCGTGTTGCTGTTCATCGCCAGCATGGGAGCGATGGCTGAACCGGGTTTGATTGCCATGAAGATCGAGAGCGATTTTGTCAAGCATCTTTTCCTGCACCTCTTCCTCGATCTCTTTACCACCGGGTGGCTACTTCTGGCTGCATTCGGGGCGATTGCCGCTTATCTGGAGGATAGAAAGCCGCTGGAGAAACTGCCTTCGGTAAAGCTGTTAGCTCTGTTCATCCTGCCCACCTTTCTGCTGGGCATGCCTCCGGACTATCTGCCCGTTTGGCTTTTCTGGATTGCCTCACTGGCTAATCTGGCAGTGGCGGCCATGGTGGCGATGCACCTCTATCGTTTTTATCAGCGTCGGGAGGATCTGCCATTGCTGGTGACATTCGGGTTGCTGGGGCTGTTGGTGCAAATTGGCTCCGCGGCGCTGATGATCGTTCCCGGCGTTTGGGCCTGGGGAGCGGGAGCGCTGCGTATTTTCTATCTGCACGACATGCTGTTGCTGTGGACTTCCAGCGCCTTGTTGGGCCTGCTGATCGCCGAATTTGGCAATCGCAAAAATGTCTGGCAAAGCTGGAGCGAATGGTTGTGGATCATCGGTGTGGGCGTGATGTGGCTGGCGCTGCTGCTGGGCGGCTTTGTGCAATGGCTGCCCTTTTCGGGCCGGACGCTGTTGGCTGTCGCCGCCTGGGCCAGTGTGATCATTGTAGCGGGAGCGATTGTGGCGTTGAAGTCTTTTCTGCCCTTCTCCCACAGAGCATAACCGGGGAAGTCGATGGCAGTGTGATATACTTGATGAGTTCTGACTTTTTCCGTAACTGCTAACGTAGCCCTGTTCACTCAACACAGATATGAGGAAACATGGACAAAATTTTGGCTCAACGGGAATTCAGGAGTCTCCCGACCTCCGGGAGGTGGACGAGTAACTTTTGGCTTGGCCGGGCGGTTTTTGTCCACCTCCCGGAGGTCACAAAAAGCAGTC
>WGCR01000134.1 GCA_015493675.1 Anaerolineae bacterium | reverse complement strand
CTATACTGAAAAAACCTTCACCACGGAGGCACAGAGTGCACGGAGGAAGAAAAAGGCGAGGTTTGGAGAGGAATTTCTCTGTGAACTGCTACTATTTTCTCCGTGTCCTCCGTGTCTCCGTGGTGAAATAACCTTTTTTCAGTGAAGCCATTACTGATTACTGGATTTTCCATGACAAAACACAGCTCTCTTATGCTTCACAAACTTCTATTTGCAAGCCTGATCATGCTTTTCCTGGCAGCCTGTGGCGTTCCGCCCCTGGGCCAATCCGCGGCTACGCCCGCTCCCACCCCCATCACCACCCCTTTCGCTGGCGTACGCGAAGATCCCCAGCGTCTCACGCTGATCCAGACCGATTTGCCCGAGGGCTTTCGCAAACTGGATAACACCACTCTGCACGAAGGACACAACGCGGTGCTGTTCATGAATCCCGATGCGGTCAGCGGCAAGAGTGATCAGAACATGCTGGGCGTGGTGGACGAGATCACCACCTACGAGGATGACGCCGACGCCCGGGACGCGTTCGAAAACGATTTGCTGCTCACCGCTGAAGACATCGCCAACAAATTCAAGGAGAGAGATAGCGTCGCGCCGGGCAGCATCAAGGTGCAGGTCTATCACCCCGAGTTGAAGGGCGCAGATCTATTGAGATCGTTCAAAGCCAGCTACAAACTGGGCGACACCTTGGTCAATGAATATCGCTACCAATTCATGGTCAGCAACGCCATCGGCAACGTCATTGTCACGGTGCGGGCGGATGCAGACGGTTCGGAATCGGCATCGGGCCGGGAGCAGGCGGATGCCATCGCCCAGGCGCAGATCGATAAACTCAACCAGTTTCGGGCTCAACGCCCACAATGATCCGACCATGATCAACGGCATTACCAAAACCATCCCCAAAAAAGAAGGCATGGCCGCGGTGCGGCGGCTCTATGACGGCTCTATCAGCAGGTATGAATTTCACATGGCGGGCAATAATCCCAAAGTGCAGCCCGGCGATTATGTGTACACGATTTTCGATCATCACATTGTGGGCAGGCTGCGCATCACCGAGCTGATTCCGGGCCATGTCAATCCCAAATCTGGCCGCCCGCGTACGCTGGTGATGGTGGCGTGTCCGGGTAAGTGGCTGGATGAGCCCATCCCCCGCCGCGGGCATCAGGGCACGCGCTACTACGACGGCGCTGACTGGCCCGAGGAGCGTTGACGCATGCCCGGAATCGAGATCAACGGCATCCAGCTTTATTATGAGCCCCATGGCGCCGGGCCGCCCGCGCTGTTCCTTCATGGGCTGGGCTCCAGCACGCGCGATTGGGAATTTCAGGTTCCGGCCTTTGCCGAAAAATACAGCGTCATCACCGTGGATATGCGCGGCCACGGGCAGTCGGACAAGTCGCCCGGCCCGTACAGCATCCGTCAGTTCAGCGAAGATACGGCTGCTTTCATGCGGGCGCTGGGAGTGGCGCCTGCTCATGTCATCGGTCTCTCTATGGGCGGCATGATTGCGTTCCGGTTGGGTGTGGATCATCCCGAGCTTCTGCGCTCGCTGGTCATTGTCAACAGCGCTCCCATTTTCAAACCGCGGGGACTGAAAGAAAAGCTGGGGGCGCAGCAACGCATCCTGCTTGTGCGCCTGTTCGGAATGAAAAAGATAGGCGAGGTGTTGTCGCAGCGCATGTTCCCCAAGCCAGAGCAGGCTCCTATCCGCGAGGTTTTCGTGCAACGCTGGACAGAGAATGATCAGCGGGCCTATCTGGCGTCGATGAAAGCTATTTTTGCATTCGATATCAGCGACCGTATTGATGAAATCACCGCGCCCGTGCTGATGGTTTCGGCGGATGATGATTACATTCCAGTGGCGGTTAAGCAGGCCTACGCCGCCCGCATGCCCAACGCCCGCGTGACAGTCATTCCCGATTCACGGCACGGTTTGCCAGTGGAAAAACCCGATGAATTCAATCGGGTGGCGCTGGATTTTCTGGCTGAACAGTCGCCCTGAGATTCTATTCGAGGTTAACCCCATGCACACAAAATCTCCTGTCCTCCTCCTCGTCGTCTTTCTCATCCTGACGCTGATCATTCTTCCTGTCGATGCCGCCGGCCCGGAATCGCCCGCCGGAACCACCTATGAGGTCGGGCCGGGCAAGCCTTACGCCAACATCGGCGATGTGCCGTGGGAGAGCTTGGGCCCGGGCGACACTGTGCTCATCTACTGGCGGGCCCAGCCCTACAAGGAAAAATGGGTCATTGCCGTGCAGGCCACCGAGGCCGAGCCTCTGGTGGTGCGTGGCGTGCCCAATGATCAGGGCGAATTGCCAGTTATCGACGGCCGTGACGCCACCACCCGCACCCAGCTCGATTACTGGAACGAGCCGCGTGGCGTGGTCAAAATCGGTGCGGCCAGCGTCCCCAATGTGCAGACAGCCATGTGGATTGTGGTGGAGAATCTGGAGATCCGCAGCGGGCGCCCGCCATACAGCTTCACCGACGACCGGGGCAACGTCCAGAACTATGCAGATAACGCCGCTTCTTTCTATGTGGAGGATGGGCAGCACATCATCCTCAAAAACTGCATTATTCATGATTCCGGCAACGGCATCTTCGTCTCGCCCGCTTCGCGGGACATCACCATCGATGGCAACTGGATCTATGGCAACGGCATCGATGGCAGCTATTATGAGCACAATGCCTACACCGAAGCCATCGGCATGGTGTATCAGTTCAATCATTTCGGGCCGTTGTGCGATGGCTGCGGGGGCAATAATCTCAAAGATCGCTCTGCCGGTCTGGTGGTGCGCTACAATTGGATTGAGGGCGGCAACCGCCAGTTGGATCTGGTGGATGCAGAGGATAATTCAGCTATTGTCAATGATCCCAGTTATCGCCAGACTTTCGTCTATGGCAATATCCTCATCGAGCCGGATGGTGCGGGAAATAGCCAGATTCTGCACTATGGCGGCGACAGTGGCGTCACCAGCGATTATCGTAAGGGCGCGCTCTATTTCTACAACAACACCGTCATCTCCACGCGCTCGGGCAACACCACTCTGATGCGGCTCTCCACGGATGATGAGACCGCAGACGCCCGCAACAACATCCTCTATGTCACCGCGTCGGGCGACAAGCTGGCCATGCTGGATGCGTCGGGCGTGCTGCATCTGCGCAACAACTGGACCAAACCGGGCTGGGTGGATAGCCATTCGGGCCTGACCGGAACCATTTACGACGATGGCGGCAACATCACCGGCAGCGATCCCGGTTTTGTCGATGAAGCGGGCGGCGACTATCATCTCACCGCCACCTCCCAGTGCGTCGACGCGGGCGCTCCGCTGGCTTCCGCCGCGCTTCCCGACTATGATCTGGACAGCCAGTACGCCAAACATCAGGCCCAGGAGGCCCGGCCCCGGGACGCGACGCTGGATATTGGCGCTTACGAGTATGGCGACACCGCATTTCTTCCCCTCGTTACCATTGCCGCCGTCAATGCGGGCGATGTACGTCTAAGCTGGTCCAGTCTGCTCTGGTACAATCAATTTCAGGCGTGGCGTAACACAAGCCCCTATTTTACGCCGGACGGCGCCGCCTATGCTGATGTCATCCTGGCCCCCTGGCAATTCGATGACGCTGGCGCTCGCGGAGACGCCGCAGTCAACTATTACTACCTGGTCACCGACGACCTCTCGGGCGGCGCCTCCTCCACTTCCAACCAGGTGGGCGAGTTTGATTTTGGATTGACGCCGGGCCAGTAGGAATTCACGATTCGAATATCGTGCGTTTTTTCGGCAATAAAACGCCCCCGTTCCGGTTGGGACGGGGGCTGATGGTTCGGGGATGGTTTTGTGCGGGTTATGCGTTTGTGCTGGGAGATGCGTCCACCGGATCCAGCACTTCGCCCTCCACGGTTTCGATGGCGCCGTCGCTGTCATCCTCGGGCATAATCACAGCCATGATGATGTAGAGGATGACGCCCGTGCCCAGACTGGCGATGCTGAACAGCGCCCACAGAATCCGCACCACGATGGGATCGATATTCAACCAGCGGGCGATGCCTGCGCACACGCCCAGCAACATGCGGTCATCGACGCTGCGCTTCAGGGGCGTCTTCTCCCGTACGGCCTGATAGCCGTTGCGGACGCTGTCCTTGACGGACGATCCTTCGGGAATGCCGCCTTTGACTTTGCGGGAGAGGGCCTGCGTGTGTCCCAGCTTGCTCAGCAGCAACCAGCCGCCCGCCAGCAGCGCCAGCGGCCAGAAGATCAGGCCGATGACGTGCATCACGCCGCGCAGGCTTTGCCACACGAAGGGCAGGATGCCGAAGTTGGAGAGCAGCCATAGCACGCCCAGGCCGATGAGAATCCAGGCAATGACGCCCATGCTCTTCTCGTTCATCTTGATGACGGGATCGGCGACCTGGCCGCGGACATTGTCGCCGGTGGGCAGAAACAGCCACAGGGCCAGATATACCCAGAACGCAGCGCCGCCGGTGAACAGGGTGATCAGCACCCACAGCAGACGCACAATGGTGGGATCGAGATTCAGATAATCGGCCATGCCGCCAGCCACGCCGCTGATGATCTTGTTCGTATCGCTGCGGAAAAGGCGTTTGCTGGCGACCGCGTCGCCCTCGGGCAACTGCCGGTCGTCGGGAATCGTCGAGTGATTGTAAGAAGTAGTCATATCGCCTCCTGAGAACCGATTGAGAAAAACAAAACGCTTGGGGTTTCTTTCAATGCTCTCTACGCAAAAACAAGGCTGTGGGTTGCGCTGAGATCAGCAATGAGGCAAGAAATCCCCAGGCGTTTTTCATTGTTGATGCCGACGGTCAGCGGCAGTGGTCCCTCTCAGAGGCGTCAGGGGGCGGGCGTTGGCGTCGGTGCGGTGGGAGATGAGGGGCCGGTAAACAGATCGCCCGGCAGGATCATCTGCTGGCCGCCGTTGGGGGTGTAAACAGTGGGGTATTGCCCGGACCATTGCAGCACTGCCTGCCAGTCGATAAGCTCGGGCGTCAGGCTTTTGGCCAGCAGCTCGTTGGCCTGGGCCTGGGCCTGAGCTTTTATCAACGTAGCGTTGGCCTCCGCCTCCGCCTTCAGTTTGATGGATTCGGCCTCGCCCTGAGCCACGCCAATGCGCTCCAGTCGCTGCTTTTCGGCTTCGGCCTCGGCCTGGGTGATGGCTCGCTCCTTCTCATACTTGGCCTGCTCCGCCTGATTTTTGCGGGTGATGATGTTTTCGGCCTCGATCTGCTTGTTCTCCACCGCTTGTTTGTAGGCGTCGGTGAACCCGATCTGGCGAAGACCAAAGAAAACCAGGTCTAGCCCTTCTTTCTCAAAGTCCGATCTAAGTTGCGTTTCAATGGCTTCCTGCGCTTCGCGGATATCGCCCGAATAGAGCTGGCTGGCGGTGTAATTGCGAAGCAATGTGCGCACCCACACGCGACTATTCTGCTTGACCACTTTTTCCACCACCTCGGGCTCTGTGCCCAGATCGTTGACGATGTTGGCGGCTTCTTGGGGGCGGATGCGGAAACGGACGGTGTAGCGGGCGGTGATCTGCTGCCCATCGTCAGTGGCTGTATCCACCTGATAGTCGGTGTAGTCGGCCTGGGAGGCGTCAGGATTATCGCTGGTCTCGTATACGATTTCCTGGGTGCGGTAGACCACTGTCTGATCGATAAATGGCACTTTCCAGTTGAGGCCCGGTTCGAACACGGTCACCACCTCGCCAAAGCGTTTAACCACCGCCACGGACCCCGCCTGCACGACCGTGTAACTGTTGACAATAGCCAGCGTCATGAAAACCAGCAGTCCTGCGACGATGCCGGATAATAGCGTGGTGCGGGCGGTGACTTTTTTGCCCGTGCGGGCCAGCGCCACGCCCAGAAAAGCGATAACAAGAATACCGACGATGCTGGCAAACATCGCAGCGATGATCAGTTGAGCCATAGCAACCTCCTGTAAGATTGAGCATTGGGGATGAAATCAGATTTTTCATAGCATACCACAGTTTAAGCCTTCCTGCTTGACAAATCCCCGCATTTCCCTGATTTTCCTCCGAAAAATGTCTGACTTTCCCGTCAGGGTATCAGCAATTGTTCTCCCACCATGATAGTTGTCGGATCGGTGATGTGATTGATCTCGGCCAGTTTCTGCAAAGGCACGTTGTGGGCGCGGGCGATGTCATACAAAGTGTCGCCCGGCTGCACAGTGTAAATGGCGGAAGCCTGCGCGGGCGTAGGAACTGGCGACGGCTGCACAGGCGCCAACGTGGGCTCTGGAGTCTTGATCCCGGGGCGGATGGGCGTGGGCGTCACATCGGGCGGTGGTGAGGTGACATGCGGCGTAAAACGGGGAAGCGTTTCGCCCGGAGATGCTTCGAAAGGAGACGCCTCGAAGGGATAAGTTTCGGGCCAGGGCGTACGTTCGCGTGTGCAGGCGTTCAGCCCGAAAAGGGCCAACATCAGAATCAAAAACAGTATGAGGAAGCGGCGAACAGACATGACGTAATCTTATCACAAACCAGGGTCGGGACGCGAGTAAGGATTGCAGCGAGAGGCAGCATCTTACACGCCTTACGGGTTACGCCTCTGGCATTTGCTTCGCCATCACTCCTCAGCGTGATGCAATCCGGCGTCTTAGTCACCATCGTTTTTCCATATTGTCTCAAGGGATTGCGGCTGTTCGTAATAGCGATAGTTTTCAATGGAGTAGCCGCGGGGACGGAAGTGGCGTTCGTAGAAATCCCACACCCGACTCCAGGAGCCCGGTGCGAGGATGTTGGCGATGTCAAGGCCCAGCAAGGCCAGATTGCGGCTGGAAAACGCCCATAAAATCGCCTGTCCGTAGCTTTTGATTCGTTCGCCCGGGGGCAGGGAAACCCTCCCCACCACGGCCAGATTCTCCTTCCATTTACGCCAGGTGGGCATACGGCTTCTCCCCGATCTGGGATCATACCAGGCAGCCAGCTTTTCCCGGGGCAGCTTTACCGAACGACCATCATGCTGCCGGGAGAAAAACAGACATTCGGGCAGAAAAACAACCTTGCCCCGCAGGCTGATCTCGGCGATGAGCGTCTTGTCGGAGCCTACATGGCTGGCGATGAGGGGCGTTTGGGCCAGGACATTGGCCCGGAACAACCCGAAGACCTGGAAGCAGGTGGGTGAACGGCGGATGAACTCGCCGAAGCGTCGACTGGGGGAGGCGTCCGCCGTGTGCTGCAAGGCCACCAGATGCTCGCCCACCACCCGGCTGTCATCGTCGATAACCTTGACTTTGGTGTAGCACAGCGCGACATCCGGGCCTGTGTTCAGCACGGGGACGGTCTTCGCCAGATAATCGGGCGAGATGAGATCGTCCGCCGCGGCCCACTTGAAATACTCCCCCGTTGCCAGCTCGAAGGTGCGGTTGAAATTCCGGGCGGCGCCGATATTTTCTTGATTGCGATGATAGCGAAAGCGCTGGTCACGCGCCGTAAACTCCCGGGTGATGGCCTCCGTCCCGTCAGTGGAGGCGTTATCGCAGATGATGACTTCGAAGTCCGTGAAAGTCTGGCGGGCGATAGCGTTCAGCGCCTGCCTCAAATAGCGCTCGCCATTATACACGGGCACTCCGATGCTCACCTTGGGCTTTCGAACGGACATGATTGGAAGTGGCAGTTGTAAATCAGCGGAAAATCAACCCAGTTTTTTACGCCAGCCTGATTCAGGTATGAGAAGCGTTACAATGAAACCATTATAGGCGTTGCTTTCATGTCTGGCAAACGTCGTCGATCACGGGAGATCGTAACAGGCTAGTTGGTAAAAACGTGCACAGCAGCTTTGCTGGAACAGACATCATGAGCGGCTGCACGCCGATAACAAATGAAAATAGAACGCAGGAACCTCTGATGCCCGCAGATTCTCGCAGATTATCCTGATTTTATCTTTTTTATCTGCGACGATCAGCTTTTTCTGCGTCATCTGCGTTCTGTTTACGGAATAGTTTTAGCAAGCTACCTCCGGTTCCACACCTGATCTGGTTAGCTGTTACGATGTTTCATCTTTTTTCAAAAAATACGAAATCACTGTAACATTTGCCGGGGTTCGTGGTTAATGGGATGTAAGGGCTGAAAAAGGCCCGTCCGAAACATTGAAAAAACGTAACTGTTTACGTATCCGACCTGAGAGCCACGAAGGGCTCACAGCCTGACGAGACATAAAGAGAAAATAAGAAAATATGTTGCGTCTTAGCTTCCTTCCTGGCTCCGTGGCGGAATGTCTGAGCAATTACACGAAAACACAATTCACCCAAGGAGAAATACTCATGTCTATCTTTACCGCAAAAACCCTGTCCATCCTCGCTTTTTCTGCAGCACTCTTCGCCGCTCCCGTCATCGCCAATGCCGAATTGCCCGAAGGCGTCAGCCAGTACTTCGGTGGCCGGCAGGCAGCTACCGAAATGCCTCAGACCCCGGATGTCGAGACGCCCGATGGCGATTTCCAGACGGTCGAAATCCCCGCGGCCCCCGAGGTTGACGATTACGCCCAGCAGCCTGAGATGTCGCAAACGCCAGAGCAAGCTGATATGCCCGCAGAAGCCGTCATTCCGGTTGCACCCGAGATGCCCGAAACGCCCGCCGATCCGGTCATGCCGGAAATTCCCCAGCAGCCGGGCATGGACCAACAACCAGAGATGCCTGCTACGCCCGAGATGCCTGTAAATCCCGAGACGCCGGTTGTCCCCGAGATGCCCAGCACCCCCGGCATGCCTGAAGTTCCTGCCATTCCCGCTGTTCCTTCTGCGCCTGAAGTTCCTGCCATTCCCGCTGTTCCTTCTGCGCCTGAAGTTCCTG
>WGCR01000133.1 GCA_015493675.1 Anaerolineae bacterium | reverse complement strand
TTCATGGGGTTTGTGTTAAAATGACTATCGCAGACTGTTATTATCGTTTTTTTTAGTAACTGCTAAGGTCGTTTTCGCTTGAATAAACCTGACAGGTTCTTTTGGCAACGATTCAGAGCGTTACACGCTTCATTGCTGGCTAAAGACCGCACATTCTACCGCCAACGTTACGAGAACCTGTCAGGTTTGAGTGGGAAAAGACAACCAACTGGCATACGTTAGCAGTTACTTTTTTTATCTCTTTTGCGCTTGTTTTCCGGTTGATTTCCAATGAAGAATTTTCGAAAAAATCTTGGCAATTTGGGTGAACAACTGGCTGTCGAGACGATTCAGCGACGCGGGCTTGAGATCGTGGCCCGCAACTGGCGTTGCCCGTTGGGCGAGATCGATAACATCGCTCGCGAAGGCGATGTGCTGGCCATCATCGAGGTGAAGACGCGGCGCGGACGCAGCGCCGGCACGCCCGAGCAAGGCGTAGATGCCCGCAAGCAACGCAAGCTATGCCAGTTGGCCCAGTGCTATACCGAAAATATAGGCTGGGAGGGCGATGTGCGGTTGGATGTGGTGGGCGTGGAATTGTCGCCTGCTGGTCGGCTTTTGCGCGTCAGCTACTGGCCGGGAGCCATTGAATGTTGGGATGAAGAGTGGCGGGAGGAGACATGGTTGTAACGATTGTAGGCCCCACCGCCGTGGGAAAAACTGCCGTCTCCTTGCTCCTGGCCCGCGAACTGAATGGCGAGATCGTCTCGGCCGACTCGCGGCAGGTCTACCGGGGCATGGATATTGGCACAGCCAAGATCGCACCTGATGAGATGGCTGGCATTCCTCATCATCTCATCGACATCCGTCGACCTGATGAGGGCATCAGTCTGGGCGAGTACAAAAAACTGGCTGACGCCGCCATCGATGATGTGATGGCCCGCGGGCGGCTGCCGATGTTGGTGGGCGGCACTGGGCAGTATGTGCGGGCGGTGGTCGAAGGCTGGCAAATCCCCGAAGTGGCGCCGCAGCCCGAGTTGAGAAGGGCGCTGGAAGCGCAGGCCGAGCGCGAGGGCAAAGAAGCTGTCTTCGCCCGGCTACAGGCCCTGGACCCCGTTAGCGCTCAAACCATCGATTATCGCAATCTGCGTCGCGTCATCCGGGCCATTGAGGTCTGCATCGTCACCGGGCGTCCTTTCAGCGCCTTGCAGACCAAACAGCCTCCGCCCTGGCCCATTGTGCAGATCGGCCTCACCCGGCCCCGCGAGCGGCTCTACGCCCGCGCCGACGCCCGCATCGAGGCCATGTTCGCGGCCGGGTGGGTCGACGAGGTGCGCGAGCTGCTGGCCCGCGGCTACTCGCCTGCTCTCCCCAGCTTCGCCAGCCTGGGCTATCGCGAGGTGGCGGCGCATCTGGCCGGAGACTATGATTTGGAGGAAGCGAAAGTGCGCATCCGTCGGGCCACGCGCAATTTCATTCGCCGTCAATACAACTGGTTTCGGCTAACCAACCCCGCTATCCACTGGTTCGATCTGGAAGAAGTTGGCCCAGAGGATGTGCTGGCCTGGGCCACAGGCGAGATTGCATAAAACAATGACGCCGGACATTGCGACTTCATCACACAATGTCCGGCGTTATCAAAAATGGCGCTGTTTGCAAGGCTGTCAGGTTATTCGACCACAGGCATCTCGTCCCCCGGCAACCACTCGACATTCACCTTATCTTTGGGGTCGTAGGGCGCTTTCACGAAAATGGCCTTCCAGGGAACGTTGCCCCGATTGATGAGATAGTGGGGATTCAGAGGCGGCACGTGGCAAAGCACGCCCGGCTCCAACGTCCACATTTTGCCATTGATATAGATATCGACGGCGCCTTCCAGGGTAAAGAAATTTTCTTCGATGGTGCGATGGTAGTGCGTCTGGAAATCCTCGCCCGGCATCAGCACGACCATGCCGAAGTCGGAACGGGGGCCACGCATGAGATATTTGGGTCCCGAAACGCCATCGAACCGGTATTCGACTTCACTCTCGTGGATTTTGAATGGTTTCATTAACTAAGCTCCTTGGGTGATGGCTATTGGGTGTTGGGAACCGGGTGTAGAAATCCAACGCCCAATACCCAATAGCCGACATGATAAACGCTGTTTTTTACTTTAGCGTCGACGGCGTTGACCGCGTTGCTGCGGCAATGCTACTCGCCCGGCGCCCGCCACATGGATGTGGTCACGCCTTCATCGGCCAGTTTAAGCTGAGGCGCGTACGCGGCTTGCCAGCGCTGATAAAGGTCTTCATACACGTCGGCCAAAGCCGGATTGGGCTCATAGATGCGATCTGCCTGCACCAGTTCCCGGGCGGCCGCGGACATGTTATCGTACAGGCCCGCGCCTACGCCCGCACAGATGGCTGCGCCTAACGCGGTCGCCTCCTTGACCACGCGCGTGTGCACCGGAATTTGCAGCACATCGGCCAAGATTTGTGGCCACAGCGGGCCTTTGGAGGCGCCACTGGCGAAGATGACGCTCTCGGGAAAACTGCCGGTGATATCGGCGATGCGGCGCAGATTGGCCAGGGTGATGATGGCCGCGTTCTCTTCCAGCGCCCGGAACATGGCGGCGCGAGTATGCACCTCGGGGTCCAGGCCCAGATTCAGGAACGAAGGGGCCGCATGCCGCCAGTGCATGTAATCCATGGCGTCTGAGAAGATGGGAAGGATGCCGTGGGAGCCGGGCGGAACGTCGGCGGCCATCGCCTCCAGCCGGGCGTAGGGATCCTCGCCCGCGGCCAGGGCCGCCGCCTTGATGTCGGGCGTAATGGCGTCGCGGAACCAGCGCACCGCAATGCCGGGGAAGAAGACGATAGCCTCAGCCTGCCATTGGCCCGGCACAGCATGGAAATCCATGCGGATGCGACCGCTGGGATCGCTGAGAGGTTGGGCCAGATTCACCTCCTGCTGCCAGAAGGAGCCGCCGAACACCGCGGCCTGACCCGGCTCTACTGCGCCGACGCCTACCGTGCCCAGTTGAGCGTCGCCGCCGCCCATGACGATGGGAATGCCCTCGGGCAGTCCTGTCTCGGCCGCTGCCTGGGGGGAGACGCTCCCGATGACTGCGCCCGATTCGGCCACAGGCGCACTGAGCAGATCGGGACGGAGACCACACGCCTCCATGATCTCGGGCGCCCATTGGCGGGTGGTGAGATCGAAAAGTCCCGTGGTGCCGCCGTTGGAAGGATCCACATGCGGAAGCGCGCCCAGCCGCACCGCGATCCAATCGCTGAGCATGACCATGCTGGCGGCGCGATCATAGATTTCCGGCTCGTGTCGTTTCAGCCATAGCAGCCTGGGCGCAGCGCCCAGGGCAAAGGTTTGGCCTGATTTCAGATAAATTTCATATTCAAGCTCAGGATTCTGCGCCCGCAAGTCCTTCACTTCCTGGATCGCGCGGGCATCCACATTGGCGCAGGCCCATAGCTCCTGCATCGCCTCATCATACAGGGCGATTCCCTCTCGCATACTGGTGGCGCTTACGCCCACCACATTGGCGCCGGGCGTCTGCGCCAGCACATCATGGATGCACGACTTCAGCAGCTCCCAGTTGTGGGGCATATCGAATTCCATGGAGCCGGGAAAACGGGGATCGCTCCTGTGCGTCCATTCTCTGCCCGAGGCCGCGATCTGACGCCCCAATTCATCGAACAACACCGCGCGGCCGCTACCCGTGCCTGCATCCAACGCCAGGAGATGTCTCATAGATGATCCTCCTGCAAAAAAGACGCATGGAGGCCGCGCCAACCCTCGCGACCTCCATGCAGGAAAAGAAAACTAGAAGTCGTAGTCGTCGATGTTGTCTTTGGTGAATTTCACCCGCTCGGGCAGCAAGATGATGCCGTTGCCGGGCGCTTCGTAGTCGTAACCCTGAATCTTGTTAGGCGAGACCTCGACCGTGCCCACGTCCGGCACATCGAATTTATCGCCAACCTTCAGCTCTTTGCCTTCGATGAGCATGTTGGTCACATACACAGCCAGCTTGCCCTGCTTGACCACATCCCACAGGCCAAACTCTTTGACCGTGCCCGACTTGACGTACTGGCGCATGACGTTGGGCGTGGAGAAGCCGGTGATGATGACCTTGCCGGCGATGCCCAGATTCTCGGCAGCCTGGGCGGAGCCGGGCAGGGCGTTGGCGTCGGGGCAAATGATGGCGTCCAGATCAGGATAGGTCTGGAAGAGATCGGTGGGAACCTGCACGGCCTTCTGTGCATCCTCGCCACTGAATTCGGTAGCCACGACTTCCCAATTGGGATATTCGTCCTTGATGATCTGCTTGGCGACGTTGGCCCACTGGTTTTGGTCAGTGACGGTGGGGCTGGAGTAGTGGAAGGCGACCTGTTTGGGCGAGCCCTTGGGATCATCCATCTGCTCAGCGGCCATTTCCACCAACATGCGGCCCAGAATATCGGGCGTGCCCTGGTTGATGTAGAAGGTGCGGCATTCGGGATTGGTGTCTGAGTCCCAGGTGACAACCTTCACGCCTTTATCGGAAGCGCGTTTCAGGGCTTCGCACAGGCCGTCGGGCGAGAGGGAGGAGATGGCGATGCCGTTGTAGCCCTGGTTGACGAAATTGTTGATGTACTCGATCTGGCCGCTGACGCTGGCCTCGCTGGGACCATCATACTTCACCTGAATGCCCAGCATCTTGCCCATTTCTTCGGCGCCTTTGCCGCCCGATTCGAAGAAGCCCACGCCGGTCAGCTTGGGGATGAACGCGATTTTGGCCTCGGCTTTGGCTGGTTCTTCGGCCTTGGCTGGCGCTTCGGTGGCCGCGGGCGCTTCCGATTTGGCTGGCTCTTCCTTGGTGGTCGGAGCTTGCTGCGATGCACAGGCGCTGACGAACGCCGCCATCAACAGCACGACGACCAAAACCAACAGCATTTTTTTGCGAGACATGTCTGTGTCCTCCTTTTGGGGAATGAGTAAAAGTGAAAGAGATGAGAGGGGAGAGAGATGAGGTGGCGTGTCATTGAATGACTGCTTTGCATCGATACTCGTGAAATCCTTACCTCCTTTCTTCTGATATTCTGAGCGCCTGCTGGTTGAGTCTGCGTTGGTTGTAGGTGGTGATAAAGAGCTTGAGCGCTACGACCACTACCAGCAGACCGCCTACGACCACCGGTACGACATCGCTGGTGACGCCCATGGCTAGCAGGCCTTGTCGTAAAAAGCCAATGAAGAACCCCGCCAGCAGGGTTCCCACGATGGTTCCTTTGCCGCCGTAGATGTCTGCGCCGCCTAGCACCACCACGGTGATGATGGTCAGCAACGCCTCCTTGCCCAGATCGGAACGGGCCGAGGTGAAATAGGAGGTGAGCACCACCCCCGCCAGCGCCGCGCCCAATCCGCTCAGCGCATAAACCGTCACGAGCGTGGACTTGACAGGGACATTGCTATAGCGGGCGGCGTCTGCGTTCACGCCGATGAGATAAAGATAGCGGCCAAAACGCGTTTTGTGCAGGATGATGCCCAGAAAAGCTGCAAAAATCAGAACAATCAAGAGGGGATAGGGCACCCATCCGATGCCGCCATGGGCGATTTGATTAAAGTTGTGGGGAAGTCCGCTGATGCCTTCGTACATGTAGGCGGCGAATCCTGCGGCGCCGTACGCCTTGAAACCCAACGCGTCCAGCAGGCCCGGCAGGCCCATGGCTATGCCGGCGAACATGAACAGCGAGCCCAGAGTGATGACCAGGGGGTTGACATCGGTGGAGGCCACGAACGCGCCGTTGAACATCCCGGCCAGAATGCCCACGCCCAGAGCGATGAACAGGGCAATGAAGATATTGACGCCCGCCACCCACGTCAAGCCCAGGGTGATGGAAGCGAGCCCCATAATAGAAACGCCAGAGATATCGATGCCAGCCGTGATGATAATCAGCGTCAGAGGCAGCGCCGCCAATAAGATATGGGTAAAGTCGCTGGTGGAATAAAGCAGATTCTCGAGATTCAGAAAAGTGGGGTTGATGGCGCCCAACACCAGGATTTCCAGCACCAGCAGGACCGCCAGTCCGAATTCCCAGGTCTTGATCCATTTTATTGCTTGCGCTTTCATGTTTGTTCCTCGCTGGTAGATGGATTCAGGTGATTGTTCTCCTTTCGCACCGCCGCGCGGGCCTGGCGTTGCTGGGCGGCCACAGCCATGCGCACGCGATAATCGAGATAAACAGCCGCCAAAAGAATGGCCCCGCCTACGGCGTTATTCCAATATCCGGGCACTTTCAAAAAGACCAGAGCGCTATCCACCGCTGTGAGAAAGATGGCCCCTACCAGGGCCGAAAGCGGCGTGCCCACGCCGCCCGCCAGATTGACGCCGCCCAGCACATCCGCGGCAATGGCCCGCAGCTCTTGACCATTGCCTGCCTGCATGGGCACAAAGCCGATCTGCGCCACGAAGATGATTGCGGCAATGCCTGCAAACAAGCCTGCCAGCGTGTAGGCTGCAAAAAGCGTCTTCTTGACAGGAATATCCATCAACCGGGCGCCTTCCTCATTATCACCCACAGCATAGAGATAACGCGCTTTCTTGAAGCGCCGCAGCAAAAAGGTTGTCAGAATAACGATAACCAGCGTGACCCAGATGAAGAATCGCACGCCCAGGACATGCCAATTGGCGAAGAATTTGATATTAGTGGGAATGGTTTCGATCCAGCTCCCGCCGGTGATGATGAGCATTAGCCCGCGATAGACGCCCAGCGTGCCCAGGGTCATGATGATGGGCGGCACCCGCAGGAAGGTGACGCCCACGGCATTGACCATGCCCGCCAGCACACTCACTATCAGAGCCAGCAATACTGCCAGGGGCAGGGCCACGCCCGCATTCAGGGCCACGCCCAGGATGACCGCGCTCAATCCCAAGATCGCGCCCACCGACACATCGATGCCGCGGGTCAGGATGACGAACATTTCACCGATGGACACCAGAATAAGAATCAGGCTGCTGTTGAGGATGTGCATCAGCGAGCGGGTCCGCCAGAAGTTGGGATTGATCAGCCCCACCGCCAATAGCAACACGATCAACAACAGGAAGACCAGAAGTTCGCGACTACGCCAGATACGACTCATAGACTTGCTTCTCCCTGAAGGCCAAAGGCCGCGGCCATGACTTGTTGTAATGAAGCGCCAGTGCGCTCTGTCTCTTTGATGATTCGCCCCTGATACATCACCAGGATGCGATCGCTGAGATCGACGATTTCTTCCAATTCGGAGGAGATGAGCAATATGCCAACGCCCTGCCCGGCCAGTTGTTCGATGAGGTGATAGACGTCCTGACGGGCGCTGGCGTCCACCCCGCGAGTGGGTTCATCCAGGATGATGACATCGGGTTTGCTGGCCAGCGCTTTGGCAAGCACCACCTTTTGCTGATTGCCGCCCGACAGCGTTTTGGCGATCTGGTGCAGACTGCTCATCTTGATAGATAACTGCTGCCGGTAATCGTTTCCCACAGCTTCTTCCTGCTTGCGAGAAAGCAGAAAACGTCCCAATCGATCCAGGATGGTGGCGGTCATGGTGTAAAGGCTGGGCAGCTCCAGAAAAATGCCATGCGCGTGCCGGTCTTCCGGCACATACACCAGACCCAGTGACTGACTCTTGCGGGAGTCATGTTTCTTTGTATCTTTTCCTTTGATAATCACATCGCCCCGAGCGTTGGGATCCAGCCCCACCACCGCTTCGGCAACCTCTGTGCGTCCGGCTCCCACCAGGCCCGCCAGCCCCACCACCTCGCCCGCCCGCACTTCGAAGCTGACATCTTGAAAGGCGTCGCTGCTGAGTTTCTTCACCGCCAGAACGACCTCATCGGTGATCTGATCGTGTGAATCCCGCATTTTTCGCTTCATATCGCGCATCTCGGCGTCGGCGGGCAGCATGGCCCGAACCAGCTTCTCGGAATTCACCTCTGTCGTGGGCTCCGCCAAAACGATGCGCCCTTCTCGCAGCACGCTGATGCGATGCGATATCGTCATGACCTCGTTGAGACGATGGGAAATGAAGAAAATGCCAATACCCCGTTGCGACAGCGTTCGCATTCGTTTGAACAGATTCTCCACCTCGCGGAAAGTTAGAGCTGATGTGGGTTCATCGAGGATCAAAATTTGCGCTTTGCGAAGCAATCCACGGATAATTTCCAATAATTGCTGATTGGCAATGCTCAAAGCGCCCGCTTCTTCAGAAAAGCTGCTTTCGAATCCGATTTCCTTCGCAAGCTGCTTGACCTGCGCGCGGGCGGCCCGAGGGTCCATATCCAGGCCCAGCAACAGATTTTCCTCCACCGAGAGATGGGGAAAGATGTGCGGCTCCTGGGGAACCATGTAGATGCCGTTTTTATGGGCCTCATTGGGACTATGAAAAACCTTCTGCTCACCTCCCAGGAATATCTCACCCCGTTCCGGAACATAAAGGCCCGAAAGGATTTTCATCGTCGTCGATTTTCCGGACCCGTTTCCTCCTAACAGCGCGTGAATCTCTCCGGGCATCAGATTCAGATTGATACCCTTGAGCACGGGCACCCCGGCAAACACCTTCCAGATGTTTTTCAGTTCAACGAGAGGCGTCTCGTTGGGGGATTGGCTGGAACGACCGGGCGGCGGTGTGACAGGTTTCGCCATACGAGATTTCTCCGTGATAATGACGATCAGGCATCTTTTGTTTTCTTGTCGATGCGTAACGAATTTGAAGGCGATCTGCTCAAATGTGATTTTGTGTCACATCTGTTTCCTTATCATAGTACAGCGGAGGGGGTTTGTCAACCCCATTACAATGTCTATCTCCCCGAAAGTTCGGGAAAAAGAGAGATATTTTCCGGAATCTGCGTTAGTTTTGGCGAATTGTTATTGACAATTGCAAAAAATGACTTATACTAAATGCAAGAGGCTTTAATCACATATGTGGATTTCTGTCACATATGTAATCAACTTTTTTCAGGCCACTGCCCAATTTTTCCCAAAGCGAGATGCGTCTATGCCAGAATCGCTCAATATCCATGACAATCAAAGGCGGGAGTATTTAGCCCGAATCGCATCGCTTTATTACGATCACAACAAAACACAACAAGAAATAGCTGATGAAGTTGGAGTGACCCGTTCTGCTGTTTCCCGTCTGCTCACCGAAGCCAGAGAAAAGGGCCTTGTTGAAATCATCGTTCATTATCCCTGGCGCAATTCGCCGGAGCTGGAACAGGCCCTCATTACCACGTTCCATCTCAAGGGGGCGAGGGTGCTGGTGCGTGATTCGAAATCCTATGAAGAGATGCTGCGGGGGTTGGGCGTGCTGGCCGCGGCTTACTTCGACAGCATCCTGCACGACGGCATGATCGTCGGCATCTCCTGGGGCACTGCCCTCTACCAGATGATCAACACGCTGCGCCAGCGCAGGATGCCCGGTGTGGAGGTGGTGCAGCTTTTAGGAGCCACCGGTTCGGAGAACACGCCTACCAATGGTCCCATCCTCGCCCAGTTGCTCAGCGATCGACTCGGCTGTCGCAGTTGGCATCTGCATGCGCCTCTTATTGTGGATAGTGAGGCTGGTCGCAACGCCTTGTTGCAGGATCGTGGCATTCAGCAGACGCTGGAGCGGGCCAGACATGCCGATTTGGCGCTGGTGGGAATCGGTTCCACTCGCTCCGATCTGTACAGCCTGCTGCGCTCGGGCTATGTGACCGAGGAAGAGGCCCAGGCTATCCGCGAGAAGGGGGCCGTGGGCGATGTCTGCGCCCAGCATTACAACCTCTGGGGCCAGTGGCTGGATATCGACATCAATCGCCGCGTGGTAGGCGTGGAGTTGAATACGCTCGCCAAAATCGACACCATCATCGGCGTGGCTGGCAGTTCTCGCAAGGGGCAGGCCATCCTGGGCGCTCTGCGCGGCGGCTATGTCAATGTCCTCATCACAGATGATCAGGCCGCCCAGAAGGTGCTGGCCCTGAATGAGACGTTATCCTAATCATTTTCTTCACCCTTTACTAACACAAGGAGGTATCTTTCCCATGGATTGGGGAATGCAAAACCGTTTCAACAGTGTTTTCAACCCTGAAAGCGGCAAGACCATTTTTTATGCAGTGGATCATGGCTACTTTATGGGCCCGACTACCGGCCTGGGCGACATGCACAAGGCCATTCATCCCATCATCGACTACGCTGATGCGCTGATGTTGACCCGCGGGGCGCTACGCGCTTCGGTGGACCCGGCTCTGCGCAAGCCTGTCGTGCTGCGCGTTTCCAGCGGCACCAGCATCCTCAATCAAGATCTGCTGCACGAGGGCATTTCTGTGGGCATCGAGGAGGCTGTCCGTCTCAATGCTGCCATGGTGGCGTTTTCGGTCATGATCGGCACCGAAAGCTCGGAGCGTGATACGGTGCTGGGGCTCTCCAAGGTCATCGACGAGGCGGAGCGCTACGGCATCCCCACGCTGGCCGTGACTGCTGTGGGCCGCGGCCTCAATCGTGACGCCCGCTATCTAAGCCTCGCCACCCGTATGTCTGCCGAGCTGGGTGCGCGTATGGTCAAGACCTATTATTGCGATGATTTCGAGCGGGTGACATCCTCTTCATTGGTGCCAGTGGTCATTGCTGGCGGTAAGAAGATACCCGAGAATGATGCGCTGACTATGGCCTGGCGGGCCATTCAGGAAGGCGCTGCGGGCGTAGACATGGGCCGCAATATCTTCCAGTCGGAGAACCCGGTGGCCATGATGCAGGCCGTGGGCGCTATCGTGCACAAAGGCGCAACGGTTGATGAGGCTTATGAGCTGTATCTGGAGTTGAAGAACGGCTGATTCGCCATCTGTTGTTTCTTCATACCCACCCCCTCTTTTTTGAAAACGCCCGGGATTGCCGCAATGCAGTCCCGGGCGTTTTTCGTGATTTTGACAACCCGCCGTTTCTCAGGTG
>WGCR01000132.1 GCA_015493675.1 Anaerolineae bacterium | reverse complement strand
CTTTCATGCGCCATGCCACATCTCCGAAGCGGGATCGGCAGACCAGGTCGGCGCTCTGCCCGACGCGGATCGTCGCCTGACGATCTGTTTCCATGTCATCCATTGCAAGCTGACCTTTTTCCGCATCCAGCAACAGCGTCTCCGGGGGCAGCGCCACTGATTGATCCGGCCCCACGGCGGTAATAACGCCGTTTTCGATAAGCGCCACGCCCGAAGAAATCTCTTGGTCGGGCGTCAGCACGCGGCAGTTGACAATAGCGATGGGGCGGCTCATAGCGTTCATTCTGGGCGTTTCGGGGCACCTGCGCCCGGTTTGCCCTCGCTGGGATTGTAGAAAACGCGTTGGGTGTTGTAGGCCAGATCGATGTCATCCTCGCTGGCGAAGGCTCGCAGCACCTCCTCCCAAATCTGCTGCCCCCAGTCGCGTCGCTGCCGGGCTGGAGTCAGATAGCGCATGGTCAATTGCACGCCGCTATCGACCACAGATGTATACACCGTGGGCGTCAATGAGCCCAGCTTGATGTAATAACTCGTCGCCAGTTCCCGCACTTCCCGCTCTTCCATCTCTGTAAACGCGATTGCGTGATCGGCGATGATTTTCGTCAGGACATCCTTTGCCTTTTCCCAGTTGCTTTCGAAGGTGACGGTCACCGGGATTTCATCCCAGATGTAGGGGAATTGTTGCGTGTAGTTGGCGATGGAACTGGTGAAAACCCAGTTGTTGGGGATGTGAATGATTCTGCCCGTACTCTGTTCTGCATCCACCCAGCGCCCTATTTCCATGACGGAAAAGTACAGCGGCCCGATATCGATAACATCCCCTTGCATGGCATCGATTTCGATGCGATCGCCCAAGGTGAAAGGATGTTTCGCCAGAATGAAAAGCCATCCCACGATGTCCACGATGGGCTCCCGCAGCGCTACAGCCAGGCCTGCGCTGAGCAGCCCCAGGAATGTGGCCAGATTTTTGATGCCATACAGCCAGATGCCGCCGACGATAATCACCATCAGCGAAACAGTGCTGTAACTAACGATTTTGTGCCAGAAATAGGCGTTGGAGCTGGAGAGATCGCGGCTGACGATAAACCTGTTAAGCGCTTTTCGCACCAACAACAGCGCCACAATGACAATAATGGACGCGATTGTTTTCAGCAGGGTGTTTTCCAGGGACAGTAAGTGCTGTCCCATCTGCTCTAACGCTTGGACGGATGTCGAAGGCGGCATGGTCGAAAAATGAAGAGGACGGACGCCAGCGCTGACGTCCGTCCTTGAGAATGTAACGTTTTAACCTTTCTTCTTCTTGACGCCGAAAATGAGCAACAACACGGCGGCCAACATGACGAGGAATGAGATGAACACCGTGGCGGTGTACTGATTGCCGCCCGGCCCGCCGTGATGTTTCTTCATGTAGTAGCGCTCTTCGAATTCCTCCTGGCTGATGGCTTGATGGCGGCGATGGGCGCTGAGTTCGGGCGATTCTTTGAGCGACATCCATAGCAGGGAGAAGGATTTCCAGAAGGCGGAGATTCCCTCAAGGTGCAATTCTGCGGCGTCTTCGCCTACTTCGGGGAAGCCTTGCTCGTCGGGCGTGAGGGACTCCCAATTGCGGAAGAGGCGGCCCCATTCGCTCTCCAGAGCCAGTTGCATCTTCTTTTTGCCGATGAAGGGATACCAGAACATGTCGTGGTAGATGACCGAGGCGGCATAGGCCCAGGGGGCCAGCACCGTCTTCAGCGACCACTCGACGGGCCCCTTTAGCGGCCCCCAATAGATGAGATGCTGCATCCGAGAGGCAAAAGTCATCTTCTTGAAGGGGCCGGTGAAATGCCAGTTCTTTCGGGCCTCTTCCACATCGCCTACGATCTCGATCTTGTCGGGATCGCCGCAGCCCAGGCCCATCTCATGCGCCAGGCGGATGTATTCGATGGACAGAGGATTGATTCCCAGCATCATCTTGGCCGCCACCGCATCGATGGCCACCTGATCGGCGCTGGCCAGGATCACGTTCTTGACGTAGGGGATCATGGCCCGGGGGCCGGGCCCGTCACCGGCGAACGTGCCATCCATCACCGCGAATACGCCTGAATGAATCTTCTGCTGGATCATCAGCAGGTCCACCAGCGTCTCATGGATGACGGGATGCGTCCAGTGCCGGCGCTCGTTGAGCAGCCCGCCGAACGCATTTTTCATGGCCCCGGTGGTGGTGGTGAAAACATGAGTCTTGACCGTGGGCAGGTGGATGATGTTTTCGCCGATGAAGCGTTTGGGGATGTAGAAGCCGTCGGGATAGACGTCGTTCAGCACCAGGAAGTTGTCCGCCAGATCCCCCACCGCGTCCCGAATGTGAATCCATTCGACATCTTCTTCATAAAGGTGGATGTTTCGCAAGCCGTAGGCTTCGACCACGTTGATCTGCTTGTTTTCGCGCTCGCCCAACCGCGAATCGATGACCACGGTGCGGTTGTGAGAAGCATGGATGGATTCGCGGGGATAGCCGTCCTTCAGCAGCGTGCGGATGACGCCTTCGAGCTGCCAGGGCGTGGTGGAGCTGCCCGGATAGAAGAAATGCCAGGAGATGTTGATCTTGAGGGCGGTTTCGACATCTTTGGGCAGATGATCTTGATAATCGGCCAGGTTCATCAGCCGATAGTAATCGGCGAAGATGGTCCTGGGAGAAGTGCGCAAAATTGCGACTTTGCCTTTTTGACTCATTTTGTATGGTGACTCCTGTTGGAAGTGTTGACGGTTCGTGACGTTGGCGCGGGCCGTAACCCCTGGCCTGGCATTCGCTTATCGCCAGCAACGGTTTTATCGGTAGACTTTATCGGAAACAAGAAGGATGTTGCTCATGTCTGGCGTCATGCTGCTGGCAAGGCTCAATGATCAATGAATAATGATCAAAGGTGGAATCAGCGTGATTTTCACTTTAATCATCACTCATTGATCATTGACTCGATCATGATTGAACGGAATGTCGAGAGTCCATCTCGCCGCAGTTATTTCCAATAATGGCTCCACTGAAAAATGAAAAAAGGTTATTTCAACACGGGGATACGAAGGACACGGAGAAAACAGTAGCGGTTCACAGAGAAATTCCTCTCCAAACCTCGTCTTTTTCTTCCTCCGTGCACTCTGTGTCTCCGTGTTGAAGGTTTTTTCAGTATAGCCAATAATGTCCGGTGTTCAATGATCAGGGTGTGACGTTGACGTTCATATCCAGAGGCACGACCTGCCACCAACTGTTGCCCGGCTTGAGGGGGATGGGCGAGCCATCGCCAAAGAGCATCTGGAAAGGCTGGCCGCGGCCGGGGCGGACCCATTTGCCTTCGTAGACTTTGCCATCCCGGAAGATCTTGAGCGGGCCTTCGCCCCAAAGCTGAATTTCGATGGAGCAATTGCTGCAATTTGCGCCCATGGGCTCGTCGCCGTGTTCCAGGATGAGGGTCTTGACGTGTTGGGCGTAGATAAGGACGACATTGTCAGCGGTGAGCTGTGCGCCTGTTCCCTTGTCGATGTGGGGTTGGCCGTTGATCCAGCGCAGCCACTTGTTCCCGGCCGCGTCATAGGCCCAACGGGCGGGGATGGTGGGATAGGGGATGTCGATGGCGCTGGCGGTGGGCGCGTTTTCTGGCGCCGGGCCAAAGACCCAGCCAGCCGCGGGCTCGGGCGGCGTGTTTTGCCCCCGCTTGGCGATGTACGACCAGAGGACGTCGGTGTCGGCGAACAGGTTGTGGGGAACCGGGATGTTGGGGTCGCGATAGAAGGCGGATGGATTGAGCGCCGCCTCCAGCATCTGCCCTTCGAGATCGGGCGTGTGGTAGAGTTTTTGTCGCACAGGCTCCACCGCGCCAGAGAAACAAAGCACCGCGTCGAAGATGTCAGGCAGTTCGACATCGATGAGGCGGGCGCTGCGAATGGAGCCGACCCGGGGCGCGTCCTGGCTCTGGTAGATGGCGGTGTAGCGGGTGTAGTTGAATTCCACCCGGCTTTCCACGACGATGTCTGCCTTGCTCAGGCCCGTTTGCGGGATCACATTCTCCTGGTTGGCGATCTTGATGGCCAGGGGACGCCGCTGCAAAACGGCGGGATCCGCGGGCTTGAGGCCGGTCAGAAATGAGATGGAGCTGTCCTCCCGG
>WGCR01000131.1 GCA_015493675.1 Anaerolineae bacterium | reverse complement strand
GATCCGGGCAGACGTACTCCACCTCATCCGGTTGGTAGGTCTTGCCGCAGATAACGCATTTGAGGTGTTTGACGTGATTCATGCTTACTCCCGGGTGATGATCGTGCCGGTTTCGCCAGCCAGGGCGCGGGTGATGTTGGGCGGATCGGTGATGATGGCTTTTTCGCCGCCCGCTTCCAGGAAGTTGATCACGGCCTGGATCTTGGGAGCCATGCTGCCCTTGGCGAAGTGTTTGCCCGAAGCCAGATAGGCCTTGGCCTCGGCCAGGGTCATGTGATCCAGCCATTTCTCGTCGGGTTTGCCGAAGTTGAGGGCCACTTTTTCCACCGCGGTGCTGATGATGAAGACATCGACGTTCAGGCGGGTGGCCAGCAGGCTGGAGGCGAAGTCCTTGTCGATGACCGCGGCCACGCCGTGCAACTTGCCATTTTCATCGGCCACGACGGGAATGCCGCCGCCGCCCACAGTGATGACGATCATGCCCGCGCCCATCAATTGTTTGACAGCGGGCTCTTCCACGATGCGTTTGGGCAGGGGAGAGGCCACCACGCGGCGCCAGCCCCGGCCAGCATCCTCCACCACATCCCAGCCATCCTGCTCCTTGCGGCGCATGGCCTGATCTTTGTCCATAAACGAACCGATGGGCTTGGTGGGATTCTGGAAGGCGGGATCATCCGCATCCACTTCGACCTGGGTCACCACCGTGGTCACGGTGCGATCGATGCCCATATCGAGAAAGTGGTTGTAGAGATTTTGCTGCAAGGCGTAACCGATGGCGCCCTGGGTGTCGGCGCCGCACACATCCAGCGGCACCTCGTGCAGCTCGTGCGCGGCCAGCTCGGAGCGGCGCAGAATGAAGCCCACCTGCGGGCCATTGCCATGCCCGATAGCCACGGTCCAGCCATCCTTGACCATGGCTGCGATGTGCCTGGCGGTCTCGCCTGCGGCCCTGTATTGATCTTCGACTGTCTTGTGCTGCTTGTCCTTGATAAGCGAATTGCCGCCGATGGCGACGACTGCTGTCTTAGTTTTACCGGTCATGAATAATCCTCGTAGAGTTTGGTTGTGTGGGGGGAGGAGGATCTCACGCAAAGGCGCAAAGACGCCAAGTTTTTCTTTGCTTCTTTCATCCGTTGCGCCTTAGCGCCTTTGCGTGGGATATTTTTCCTAGCTCATGGTCAACGCCATGACCGCTTTTTGGGCGTGCAGGCGGTTTTCGGCCTGATCGAAGACGACAGAGTGGGGGCCGTCAAGCACGGCGCTGGTGACTTCGATGTCGCGGTCTGCGGGCAGGGGGTGCATATAGATGGCGTCTTCCGCGGCCATGGCGATGCGGCGGTCATCGGTGATCCAGTCCTTGTACTGGTCGGTGATGCGCTTGCCCTCGTCAGGATCGGCGGTGGTCAGCAGGGGGCCCCAGCTTTTGGCGTAGATGACGTCGCTGCCGGCCATGCCCGCCTCGAAGTCCTCCATGATCTCGAAGCTGCCATGGTGCTGGCGGGCGTTGTCCCGGGCCTGCTGCACGATGTCGGGCATCAGTTTGAACTCGGGCGGGCGCACCAGGCGCACATTCATGCCAAAGCGGGTGGCCAGCAGAATCAGGCTCTGGGGCACGCTGATGGGCTTGAGATAGCTGGAAGCATAGGCCCAGCTCACGGTGATGGTCTTGCCGCGAGGGTCGCCCTTCTTCTCGATGATGGTCATCAGGTCGGCCAGAATCTGGTGGGGATGATAGATGTCGCACTGCATGTTCAACACGGGCGCCCGGCTGGCTTCGGCTACGCCGCGGATGTACTTGTTGCCCTGGCCCCAGGTGACTTCGCGGATAGCGATGCCGTCGAAATAGCGGCCGAAGATGTCGCCGATTTCCTTGGTGGTGTCGCCGTGCTTGATCTGGGTGGTGCGGCTGTCTATGAAGGCGGGGTGCCCGCCCAGTTGGGCCATGCCCGCCTCGAAAGAGCCACGCGTACGCGTGGAGCTGAAGAAGAACATCATCGCCAGCACTTTATCCCGCAGATAAGCGTGGGGAATGCCCAGCGCCCGTTTCTTTTTCAGATCCATCGCCACTTCCATGATGGTGTCGATCTGATCTTTCGTCCACTCTTGCGTGGTGATCATATCCATACCGCGCATATTGGTTTGCATTGTAAAATCTCCTTTTGGAAAAAGTTGTGAAGATAACGTTTGGTATTTGGGTATTTGGGTATTTGATATTGGATATCGGAAAGAGGAACGCGGGTCAAATATCCAATACCCAGCACCCTAACCCGGCCAAGCCGGAACTAAAAAAGCTGATCTCACGCAAAGTCGCCAAGGCGCTAAGCTTTTTGGCTCTTTTGGATTTCAGGAGGTGACTGCTTTTTGTGACCTCCGGGAGGTGGACAAAAACCGCCCGGCCAAGCCAAAAGTTACTCGTCCACCTCCCGGAGG
>WGCR01000130.1 GCA_015493675.1 Anaerolineae bacterium | reverse complement strand
TTTTCGGAAACTGATATCAACGTCACGCCGGCGCTCACTCCAATCCTCCCCAACACGGCCATCCCCACCGTAGGGCCTGGCGATACCGCTGCTTCCACATCCGGGCAGAGTGCGAATGCTTCGGGGCCGGTTCTGGCTATCGCCGGAGCGAAAACCGCTGCTGTTCGCACACCCATTGCCATCAGCGTCCCCCTGACGCCAGTGGCGGGCGCCCAGCCCGCGTCTGTGGCGGCCTCAGCATCGCCTGTTGTCGCCGAGGAGGCTACGCCTGCCGCCGCCTCACCGGCTCAGGAAGAACCCGCCATGACGGCGACGCCGGTCAATCTGCCCACGCCCGAACCGCTTTCCACCGAAGCGATCGAGGAAGCGCCCACCGAAGAAGCCTATCAGGGCGTTCCCGTCTCACTGGATGATACGTTGAACATCCTGGTGGTGGGCTCGGATGAGCGGCGCCCGGGGCAGCCCTGGCGTTCGGATGTGATTATGGTGGTCTCGGTTGATTACGCTAATCGACAGGTTGGCGTCATCTCCTTCCCGCGCGACCTTTATGTGGATATTCCCACTGTCGGCAAAAACCGCATCAACACCGCCACCTTCTTTGGAGGCGTCAATCGTTATCCCAACGGCGGCGATATCGGTTTGCTCAAGGACACCCTGGCCCAGAATTTCGGCATTCGCATCGATCACTACGTCAAGTTCAACTTCGACACATTCAAGGATATGATCGACGCTTTGGGCGGCATCGATATTGCCGTCATCTGTCCTATCACCGGGCGTTTTCCTGTCGAGCCAGGCAGCAATCAGTTGGTGTGGCAGACCTTGCCAGCGGGGAAATATCATATGGATGGCGAATTCGCCCTGCGTTATGTGCGAGAGCGCAAGACCACCAGCGATGTGGATCGCAATCGCCGTCAACAGCGCGTCCTTATCGCCATGCGCAAGCGCGCGAGAGATGTCAACATCGTGCCTCGTATTCCCGCGCTCTACGACGCCATGCGCGACAACATCGAGACCGACCTGGGATTGACCGATATTATCGCCCTGACGCGGCTGGGATTGCAGATCGACACCAAGGACGTCCATGGTTTCAATATCGGCTACAAAGAGGCGGATAGCTGGATCACTCCCGGCGGCGCTGCGGTGCTCAAGCCCGACATGCACAAGATCAACGAAGGCATTCGCACACTTTTCAGCAAACCAAGCATTCTCAAAAACCCGGCCAAGCCCCGAAACTGCCGGTAATCGGCGCTCATTGACGCTGTTCTAGCCTGTTGCCGGTTGACTGCCCTCATCAAGTCGCAAGCATCCAAAAGACGCTTGCGACTTCTGTCGTTCTCATTCATCCTTTTTGCCGTTTGATATGAACTATCCCCGCTCATTCATTTTTTCCCTCATTTTTTCCCTTGTTTTTACTCTTCTTGCAGCAGCGCTGCTTTCGGCGTGCGGGCTACCTGTTCCGGCCGTCGCTCCGAGGACCCAGGCCGAAGGGGAGGTGGTGCAGCAGGCGCCGACGTCCACGGCTACAGCCACCACTTTGTTTCCAACAGACACCCCCACCGACACGCCCGAGCCCAGCTCCAGTCCCGCGGTCACCGACACCCCGCGACCCACCTCGACGTCCGCTGTGACGCCATCTGCCACCCCTACTTCGCCGCCTCCCACCCTCAGCGCCGATCAGGTTGTTTACGGCAGCATCACTCCCGAGCCGGGCGTCACCCTGTTCGAGACCTGTATGCTGGATCCCGACTGCGTTCCGCCTCCGGCGCCGCCGGTCGAGCGCCTGCAAGACACCGAAAACATCCTGCTGTTGGGCACAGATCGCCGCGAGGGATGGGAAAGCTGGCGCACCGACACCATCATGCTGCTGATCATCGATCACGATACCGATCAGGTGGCCATTGTTTCGTTTCCCCGCGATTTGTTTGTCTACCATCCCTGGTATGGCAAGCGTAAGATCAATGTGCTTGATTTTCTGGGCGAGGAGCATCAATACCCCGGCGGTGGGTTTCAGGTGATGAAAGAGGCGTTCGAATACAATTTTGGCGTCCCTGTCCATCACGTGGTGCGGGCGCATCGCGGCGCCTTTGTCGAATTTGTAGATGCCATTGGCGGCATCGATATCACGCTGGATTGCGATTTGTGGGAGATTTCGCCCAAAGATGACGGCGGCTACAACGTGCTCTATCTGCCCGCTGGCGCGCATCACCTCGATGGTGAGACGGCGCTGGAATATGCGACTTTCCGCTATCGCACCAACGACTGGGGGCGGGCGCGACGCCAGCAGGCGGTTTTGGCCGCCGTCAAGAACCAGGCAGCGCAATTAGGACTCATTACCAAAGCGCCCGAGATATGGGGCATTATCCAGCGCAATGTCAGCACCGATTTGAGTTTTCTGGATTTGCTGCGTTATGCGCAATATGGGCTGGGGCTGGATATGTCCAGCATCCACTCCCATGTTTTCAGCAACCGTGAGCTGCAATCCACCAAACTGCCGCATAGCGGCGCCTACGTGCTTTTCCCCAGGGAGGAAGGCGTGATAGCCGATGTGCTGGAAAACATCTTTGCCTATGTGCCTATCAGCGTGCAG
>WGCR01000129.1 GCA_015493675.1 Anaerolineae bacterium | reverse complement strand
GCGGCGGCTCTGGTCATCACAGCCGTCGCCGGATTGACGCTGCGCCTGGTTCGGGCCATCCGCCGCCGGGAACTGCACGCGTGGCCCGTGCATCTCACCCTGATCACCTTCCTCCTTCTCTCCCTCATCGGCATCATGCGCTGGTCCCTGATGACGCCCGGCTCCCAGGGCCGCCTCCTCTTTGGCGGCGCATCAGCCATCGCTCTGTATCTGGCTGCTGGCGCACTCACCCTCGTCCCCCGACGCTGGCAGCTCCGAACTGCATCCGGGATCAGTCTGCTCTGGTTCGCCAGCGCCCTGCTCATCCCCTTCATCAGCCTCTTTCCCGCCTATCGCCCGCCCGCTCCCATCGCCGTCCTGCCCGACAACGCCGCTCCGCTGGATGTCCGTTACGGCGAGAGCATTCACCTGCTGGCCTACGTCCTGCACCGGCCCGCCATCACCGCGGGCGAGCCCCTGGAAATCACCCTCTATTGGCAAACCGACGCGGCCATCGCCGAGAATCTGGATCTCTCGCTGAATGGCCTGGGCTTCCACGAAGAAAACGTGGCCAAACTGGACACCTGGCCCGGAGGCGGCCTGCTGCCCACCCGTTTCTGGCAACCGGGCGTCATCTATCCCGACCACTATCGCATCGCCACCCTGCCCGACGCCGACACCCCCACCCTGCTCAAACTCGCCGTCAGCCTTTCGCAGAACCTGATCAGCGACGGCATCGGCAGCCCCGTGCCAGCGTTCGCCAATGGCAGCCCCGCCAAAGACATCATCCTGGATGCAGGCGATCTGCGAACGCCCGCCTCTCGTCTGCAAAAACCGAAACGCCCCCCCATCGCCCTGCTGGACGACGGCATCCAACTGCACGAAGACGCCATCCTTGCCGAAAAGGATGCGGTCATCCTCACTCTCACGTGGTCAGCCACCCAGCCTGTGTCGGGCGACTACACCATCTTCGTGCATCTGGTGGATGGGCAGGGCCATCTCATCGCCCAGGGAGACGCGCCTCCCCGCGCGGGCTACTGGCCCACATCCCACTGGCAGCCCGATGAAGCTGTTCGCTCCCGGCATATTCTCGCCCTGCCCGCAGACCTCCTCGCGGGGGACTACACCCTGCGGGTGGGGATGTACGATCCCGGGTCGGGGGCGCGGCTGGCCATCCATTCGGCAGATGGCGTAGATTGGCCCGATCGGGCCATGCCCATCTCCCTGAACCTCTCTCGCTGACAGGAGCCAAAATGAACAAACGCTTTTTCATCACCGCCGCCATCCTGGAAGCGCTTTCCGTCGCCTTCGGAGCCTTTGCCGCTCATGGTCTCAAACCCCGCCTCGACGCCCACATGCTGGCCAACTGGGAAACGGGCGTGCGCTACCAGTTCTATCACACATTCGCTCTGATAGCCGCCGCCTGGCTGGCCGGGCGCCTGCCCGAATGCCAGGGCGCGCGGGTGGCGGGCTGGCTGTTCGTGACGGGCGTCGCACTTTTCTCCGGCTCCCTTTATCTCATGGCCCTGACCAACATGCGCTGGCTGGGCATGATCACGCCATTCGGGGGATTCGCCTTCATCGGCGGCTGGATTTTGCTGGCCGTCGCCGCCCGCAAGCTCTGATCCCCCGAAAAACAGCGCCCGAATTTTGCCATTTTTTCACTGAAAACGGTATAATGCGATGGTGTCAACTAAACATACGCTCCCAGGCTCCCTGCAATTCAATGTTGCGGGGCTTTTAACGGGTCCAAAAGGCGGCACGCGTTCCTACGAACTTTACATCCCTGTTTCAGAATTGGATCAGCTCGACGATGCTTTTGACGTCGTTGCGCCTTTCCGGGGAAACGCCCGCTTTCTCTGGACCAACGAACGCATCCTTGTTCTCGTCTCCGGCGACACCGCGGTTGCCATGCAATGCTCGCGTTGTCTGGAGACCTTTGAGCAGCCGGTTCACATCGAGATCGAAGAGGCCTTTATTCCCACCGTCGATCTGGCCACCGGCCAGCCGCTTCAGACAGGCGATGAAGACGAGGACGAAGCCCTGCTGATCGACGAACATCACATCCTCAATCTGAGCGAGATCCTGCGCCAATCCATCCTGTTGGCTTTGCCAATGACGCCCCTTTGCAGGCCCGATTGCAAAGGTTTCTGTCCGGTTTGCGGCGCTAATCTCAATAACGAAACCTGCACCTGCGATGTCGAGGATGTCGATCCCCGTTGGGCTGCGCTCAGCCTCTTTCTGGAAAAAGACCGGGACGAGCCAGCCGATAACAACGGACGCCATTCCTGATTTTTGTCAACCACAGTTTACTGAATACAGTCATTTTGCACCAGGAGATTACGACTCATGACTCCCCATCCCAAACAAAAGCTTTCCAAAGGTCGCCGCGATCGGCGTCGCGCCCATGACGCCCTGAGCCGCGTCCACCTCATCACCTGCCCCACCTGCAAATCAAAAATTCCCCCGCACCAGGTTTGCCCCTACTGCGGCACCTATCGCGGCCGGCAGGTTTTCGAAGTCGAAGAAGAGAGCTAAACGCCAGACGGCAGCTTCGGGCGGTCACGAACGCGTCCGCCTACAACCAAAAGCTCATTACCGAGAGGGAACGGACGCCATGTCTGTTCCCTTTTTGTGCATCCAGGTATAATGAGATAGGATGATCTCATGTCTGATTCGCTCAATATCCTCTATCTTAGCGCAGAAATCCTTCCCTACGCCGCCACCGGCGGTCTGGCGCAGGTGGCGGCCGCCCTGCCGCGGGCCATTCGCAAACTGGGGGATGACATACGGGTCATCCTGCCCCGCTACGGCCTGATCAACCCTGAAAAGCTGGGGTTGAAACAGGCGCTGGAGCGTTTTCCCGTTCCCTTCGAAAACGGGGTGGAATGGGCCAGCCTGTGGCAAGCGCCTGACGAAGAACTCCCCATCTACTTCATCGAGCACCAGCGTTTCTTTGGCTCCCGCCAGGGCATCTATTCCTTCCCCGATGACGATGAGCGTTTTGTCTTTTACAGCCGCGCCAGCCTGGAAGCCGTCCGCCATCTCGATTGGCGGCCCGACGCGATTCACTGCAACGAGTGGCAAACGGCGCTGATCCCAAACTGGTTGCGAACCACCTACAAGGACGATCCCTTCTTTGCCGAAACAGCAGTGGTTTACACCATCCACAACCTGGGCTATCAAGGCATCTTTGGCTACCGGGTGCTGCAAATTGCGGGGATCGAGCAGCACGGATTCATCGCCCATCCCGACATCGCCCCCAGCCTCAATCAGGTGGTCAGCATGATGGGGCGCGGCATTATCTTCGCCGATATCATCACCACGGTCAGCCCCTCCTACGCACAGGAAATCCAGACGCCCGAATTCGGCGAAGGTCTGGATCCTGTCCTGCGGGACCGCAGCGAGCGTCTCTTTGGCATTCTCAACGGCATCGACGTCGATGCCTGGAACCCCGCCGCCGATCCGGTTCTGCCATCCCGTTTCAGCAGCGATGATCTGCGGGACAAACAGACATGCAAGCTCGATTTGCAGAAACAGATGGGGCTTGACGCCGCCTCCGACACAGCCGTCATCGGCCTGACGTCCCGCATAACCGATCAAAAGGGCTTCGACATCCTGACCGCCATTCTGGAGCCCATACTGCGCCTGCTTCCGGTGCAGATCGTCATCATGGGGGCCGGGGATCCGCGTTATCATCACATCCTCAGCGATCTGCAACAACGCCATCCCCGTCGGCTTGCCTATCATCCCACCTATGACGAGGCCCTGGCCCGACGTATTTACGCCGGCAGTGACATCTTCCTCATGCCCTCGCGGCACGAGCCGGGCGGGCTGGATCAGCTCAAGGCCATGCGCTATGGCGCTGTGCCGGTGGTGCACGCAACCGGCGGCCTCAAAGACACCGTCATCGATCATCAGCCCCCGATTATCGGGGTGGGCTTTACCTTTGCGCCCTATGACTGCATGGCGCTCTACGCGGCAGTGGTGCGAGCCCTCGAAATCTATCGCCACCCCGACATCTGGCAAGCTATCCAGCATCAGGCGATGACTCGCGACTACTCGGTGGACGCCGCAGCCCGATCCTACCGTCTCCTGTACCGGCAGGCCCGCTCCCTCAAACTCACCGGGCGTCCGCACCCGACGCTTCCCGGCGCGCCAGAATCCGGGACGACATCCGACCAACCATGAACATCCATCACCTTACCGTTGGCCCGCTTTACGTCAACTGTTTTCTCCTCGTCGAACCGGAAACCCGCGAGAGCTGGCTGGTGGATCCGGGCGGCAACGTCAGCGACATCATGAGCCTGCTGGAATCCACCCGCGCCCGGCTGACCCGCATCATCAACACCCACGCCCATTTCGATCATGTTCTCGCCGCGCCTGATATCAAAGACGCCACCGGCGCCACATTTCATCTGCATCAGGCAGAACAACCGGTGCTGGATTATGCGCCTCTGGCCGTCAAATCATGGCTGGGCTGGGAATGGGGCCCGCCGCCAAAGGTGGACAGTTATCTCGCACACGGCCAGATAGTGATGCTGGGGGAGGAGCAACTGGAGGTGCGGCACGCGCCCGGCCATTCGCCCGGCTCCATCATCTTTGTGGATCACCAGAACCGCCGGGCCTGGGTTGGCGATACGATCTTCCGCGAAAACGTCGGGCGCACCGACCTGCCCGGAGGCAATCACAGCCAGCTCATCCGGGCCATCAATGAACAGATTCTCACCTTGCCCGACGAGTACATCCTCTATCCCGGACACGGCCCTTTCACCACGGTGGGACACGAACGCCGCCACAATCCC
>WGCR01000128.1 GCA_015493675.1 Anaerolineae bacterium | reverse complement strand
GATGGAAGAGATGGGCGGCGTAGCCGGAGCCCAGCAGCCATTGCTGCACATCCGCCTCAGAGATGGTTTCCTCGCGCCAGGTGCGGGTGGTAAGATCGATGCGAAGGTATTTGCCTGCGTAGACGCTCATGGTATCGTTGAGGATTGAGAGTTTGGGAGGTTGGGGAGTGATTGATGGCCCTTATTTTACTCGCCCGGAGGAGACGGGCGCAAGGTTGCGGGTGAATGGTTGGCAGGAGGAGTTTGCAGTTCGCAGAGGGGTTGACCGAGTGAACTCGGGCTTTTTAGGCGCTTCGCGCCGGTGGTCGCCCTGCGGCGACCAGACCAACGCCGATCTAGCCTCGCAATGGACCATCATAATATTCGAAGAAGTCCTCCAGGTCTGGCATCAAGTCGTCAGCGTTATGATGTTCTTTTTGGCCATTGATGTAGGCCATGATTTTGGGTACGTCCCAACGACTGACGCTGAACGCACTGTAATACCCCATCCACTTGAATTTATAGTCGAGCTGGAGCTGGTTGTTGGCGAAATGGGAAGAATAGCCCTTGAGCTGTTGCACCAGTTTGGAGACAGGCAATGTCTGGGGAATGCGCAGCAATACATGGGTGTGATCGGGCATGCCGTTGATTGCCAATACCCGACACCCCAAAGATTGGGCAATGTCTCCAATGCTGCGGTACAAGGCCCGTTCGATATCGGGCATGATCATGGGCAGGCGATCCCACGTAGCCCAGACGAGATGCACGTAGAGCTCGATCTTGTTGGTGCGCATGGCTGTCTCCTTGCGGTCTTTGGGGAAGCAGGCCGAGTGAACTCGGGCTTTTCAGGCGCTTTGCGCCAGTGGTCGCCCTGCGGCGACCGGGCCATCGGCGTGGTGCTGGACGGCGGAGGCCGTCATCATATTCCCTTCCAATGTTCTCCCCCGCTTGCGGGGGAGATGAAGAGGGGGCCGGCCGAGGCCTGGAGCGCCCGAATTCATTCGGCGAGAGGCCCCCTTCATTCATCGTGCAAACGCATCACGTTTAGCGTTACGACTTCACCCGCATGCCCCTTTCCTCGTAGGTGAAGATCCAGCCAGCCAGGTCGCCCGGGACGATGTGGTCTTTTACATCGCCCGTGGCCGGGTCCACGAAGACGCGGTAGAAGCGGGAGGAGTATTGTCCGCCATCGGCCAGCAGCTCCGCATGGGTGCGCTCCTGAATCTGGCGGATGCGCTGCTGCCAGTGGGCCATGTTGGCGGGCGTCAAATCCACCCAGCCATCGTCCGCGTTGTCGGCCTTGATCTGAGGCCCGCGCATCAGCTTTTCGCCGTCGGGCGTGAGAATGGCAATGCCGATGGAGAGAATCTGCGAGCGCAGACGGGCATCCTCTTTCAGGCGTTCGAACGCGGCCACAGAAAGCTCCTCGGGCGTCATGCTCTGCACCCGGGCCATGCTGTCATCGCTGATGAGTTTCAGCAGATGGGCCTCGAATAGCAGCTTGGAGAGCCGGGGCGGGCCCAAAATCTCGAAGGCGATACTCTCCACATCGTGCTCTTGCTCCAGATGCCGCATGCGGGCCAGCGCGCCTTCCCGCAACACGCCCGCCCGATAGGTGGGCCCCAGCACCGATTGATCCAGGGCGCTGATAACGTCGAAGCCGGTGTTGCCGCCCTGAATCTCCATCACGATGTAATGAGCGATCTCCTCGGGCGTCACATACTCCATCTGGTTGAGGGAGGTGATGGTGGAGAATTCCTGCAGGGCGAAGAGACCGTTCTCGCCTGTATCCACATAGACATTTTCCAGCACCTCGCCCGTGGGCGCGCCGAAATCGCCGTCGGCCAGGGCCGCGGCCAGGGGGTAAGCTTCCTCGGGCGGGCAGTCATACAGCTCGATGGGACGCCCGCGGCGGCGGATGGGCCCATAGCCGATCTGCGCCCAGCCGATGGCCGCGGTGGGCTTGATCTCTTTGACCACCTTGCGAGTGGGCGGCGTGCGGGCCAGCAGGAACATCAGCAGGCTGTGCGCGCCCGCCAGGGCCGACTTGGATAGCAGCATGGAGGAGGGCTTCTCCTCGCCGTGGGTGTAGGGAATGTTCAGCCCCATGCCGCCGGTGCCGCTGGTGCCCACCTTGAGATACAATCGCACGCCCTGCCAGTGCTCGCCCTGAAACTTCATCACCTCGTTCAGCACCTGGATGTGCCGCACCAGATGGGGGATGTAGGTGCGCAACACATGTTGCTCGGCCACCGCAAGATGCTTCTCCGCGTCCACGTCGCGCATCGCATCCAAAAGCTCATGACTGCTGGCGTAGATGTTCTGATAAGCAAACGCCGTAGCTGTGTTGATGCAATCGATGATGCCGTCAGGCTCATACTGACGCACGAACCGGGACAACGTGGCGTTCTTCAGGATGTCCTCCTTGCGCTCCCCCACCAGTGGCTCCAATAGATCGGAGAGCAATTGACTCCGAATCCCCTCATCCGCCAGCATCTCCTCCCAACGCATATCCTTGTACTCCCATCGCACGAAGATGTTGCCCCAACAAGCGCTGATTTTGGTGCCATCGGGCGCTTCATTTGCCAACAAGGCCGCGGTGGCTTCAGCACTGGCCTGATCAATCGAAGCAATAATCAAATGGCTGGGGCGATGGTACAGAAGGCGACGAGAGACAGCCTTGCCGACCTGCCCGGCGCCGCCGAGAATCAGGAAAGTGTGTCCTTGAATTTCCATACAATGTCCTCCATTGGACTGATTATTGGGTTGAGAGTCGCGTCATAATCATACCACGTTCGCCCTGCCCGCGCACATTCTCCCAGCGTCGCGCCCGGTCAGAAACAGGGGTTAGAGTTGGCGAATGTCTCCCCGCAGCGTCATGATGGCGCTATTGATTTGAGCCAACTCCTGTTGCACGCCCGCCAGCTTCTCCTGCTCGGTGCGGACGAAGCGTGTGTAGGGGGCGATGGCCTCGCGGATTTCCTGCACGGAGCGGGCCAGCTCCTCCTCGAATTGTTTGCTCAGGGCTGCGTGCAGATCGGCCCGCATCTCCTCGATCTTGGCTTCCAAATCCCGCTTGGCGGCCCGACGCCGCGCCGGCAGGATGAACAGCCCGGCGATAGCCACACCCCCCGCGGCAATCACGCCCAGCGGGTCCAGCGCCCGCGTGAAGATGTGCAGCAACACTGCTCCTAGGCCCAGCGCGCCCACCTGCACCATGCCCATGGCGGCCAGCGAGGTCTGCACCGACTGCGTGAGTTTGCGGGCCTCCGCGGCCTTGTCGTAGCTGGCCAGGGCTTCGCGGGCGGCGCGGCCCACCGACCCCAGCAGACGCTGGCGATTCAGATCGAACTCGCCGCCCACCTGGCCCACGATGCGGTCGCCGTGCTCCTGAGCGCGGCGGTTGAGATAGCCGGTGATGGCCTGCCACTGGCGATAGTTGCGGTCCACCATCCAATCCACCAGCTCGTTCACCTCCTGCTCGATGCGATAGGGGGTGTCG
>WGCR01000127.1 GCA_015493675.1 Anaerolineae bacterium | reverse complement strand
CCTTCCTACAATACTTCGGGCGCGAGGCTGACGATTTTCATAAAGCGTTTTTCGCGCAGCTCACGAGCAACCGGCCCGAAAATACGAGTGCCTTTGGGATTTTTGGAATCATCAATAATCACGGCGGCGTTGTCGTCGAAGCGAATATAACTGCCATCCTTGCGACCGACTTCCTTGGCTGTCCGCACGATGACCGCACGCACCACCTCGCCCTTCTTGACAGAGCCGCCGGGAGCGGCCTGCTTGACCGAAGCGACGATGATGTCGCCCACCGAGGCGTAACGCCGGTTGGAGCCGCCCAGGACGCGGATGCACAAAATCTCTTTGGCGCCAGTATTATCGGCGATTTTCAAGCGGGATTCTTGCTGAATCATGGCGATATTCTCCTTCTTCTCACGCGTTTTCGGACGCCGACTGGGTCAGATTTTCGATAACAACCCAGTGCTTGGTCTTGCTCAGGGGACGCGTTTCGAGGATACGCACCTCGTCGCCTTCCTGACAACTGTTGTTCTCGTCGTGGGCGTGATATTTCTTGTGCACCTTCACTACCTTGCCATACAGAGGATGACGGTAGGAGCGGGCCACGCGCACCACCACGGTTTTATCCATTTTGTTGCTGACAACGGTGCCGGTCAACACTCTTCTTCGTTCTTGGGCCATGTTACTTCATCTCCACAGCTAACTGGCGCTCGCGCTGGATGGTCTTGATGCGAGCAATGTCACGTTTCACCTGGGCCAGCCGATTGGTGTCTTTCTGCTGTCCGATAGACAGGTTGAAACGCAGGTTCATCAATTCTTCGTATGCTTCATCCAGCTTGGCCTGGAGTTCACCATCGGTGAGACCTCGTAATTCTGTTGCGTTCATTTAGTGTCCCTCCTCTCCGCGGCTGACGAACTGGGTGGCAATAGGCAATTTATGGGCAGCCAGACGCATCGCCTCGCGGGCGGTGTCCTCGGGCACGCCGGCCAATTCAAAGAGAATCCGGCCAGGCTTCACAACTGCCACATAATGATCCACAGCGCCCTTGCCAGAGCCCATGCGGGTCTCGGCAGCGCGTTTGGTGACAGGTTTGTCGGGGAAGATACGAATCCACAGCTTGCCGCCACGGCGGATGTACCGCACGATGGCCCGGCGGGCGGATTCGATCTGGCGGCTGGTAATCCAGGCCGGCTCAGTGGCCTGCAGAGCGTAATCGCCAAAAGCGATGGTGCTGCCGCGCCAGGCTTTGCCGCGCATACGTCCGCGATGCACTTTTCGATACTTCATTCGTTTGGGCATTAACATAATTTCTTACCTCTCGCTATATCGTCATGGGTTCGCCGGGCAGGATATCACCCTTGTAAATCCACACCTTGATGCCAATGACGCCATAGGTGGTGCGGGCGACCATATCGACGTAGTCAATGTCGGCCCGCAAGGTGTGGCGGGGAATGCGGCCCATGCGGATGTCGTCGACGCGGGCCATTTCGGAACCGCCCAAACGGCCGCCCAGGCGGATCATGATGCCCTTGGCGCCGGATCGCATGGTGCGTTCGGCAGCCCGACGCATGGCCCGTTTATGCGCCACGCGACGCGCCAGTTGTTCGGCGATATTTTCCGCCACCAGACTGGCGTCCAGCTCGGGCTTCTTGATCTCTTCCACATCGATTTTGACGCGTTTGCCGGTGAGCTCGCCCAGGTCCTTGCGCAATTCTGTGACGGTGACGCCTTTGCGACCAATGACGACGCCGGGCTTGGCGGCGTGGATAGTCAGGTGCACCAGTTTGGGCGCACGCTCGATCTCGATTTTAGAAACGCCTGCATGAGACAGACGGGAATGAACTTCATTACGAATCACGCGATCTTCGGCGATGAGGCGGGAATAATCCTTGCCCTCAGCATACCAGCGCGATTGGTGTTTCTTGGTAATACCGAGCCGGAACCCGGTGGGGTGAACTTTGCGACCCAAAATACGCCTCCTGTACTTATCGCTCTTCGAGCTTGATGGTGATGTGGGAGGAACGGCGGATGATCGGTTTCACACGACCGCGAGCGCCGGGACGATAACGATTGGTTGAGGCTCCCTCATCAGCGTAGATTTCAGCAATCCACAGATCCTCAGGGGCCATACTTTCATTTTCCTCTGCATTGGCAATCGCCGATTGAAGTGTTTTCCGAACTTCTTTCGCGGCAGCCTGGGGCATGTGCGCCAGCACATCCATGGCGTCCAACGCCCGCATACCGCGGACGACATCCACAACCAGGCGGACTTTTTGCGCAGAGATCCCGACGTATTTGCGTTGGGAACGAACCAAATAGGACATCTTTCAACCTCTTTTGTCTGAATCTTGCATCAACGGCGAGCGCTGCTTTTCCTTTCTTTGACGATATGACCACGATAGAACCGCGTGGGCGCAAATTCACCCAGCTTGTGGCCTACCATATTCTCGGTAATATAAATGGGAACATGACGACGGCCATTGTGGACGGCGATAGTGTGACCAACCATCTGCGGAAAGATGGTGGAGGCGCGAGACCAGGTGCGAATGACCCGCTTTTCGCTCTTGCGGTTCATCTCTTCGATCTTGCGAAGCAATTTTGTGTTTACGTACGGACCTTTTTTCAGAGACCGGGACATATTCTACTCCTCCTAGCGGCGCTTCTTGCCGCGACGCCGGATAATATACTGGCTGGTGCGTTTGTTGCGACGGGTGCGATACCCCAGAGCGGGCTTGCCCCACGGGGTTTTGGGACCAGGCATGCCAACGGGAGAACGTCCCTCGCCGCCACCGTGAGGATGGGAGGAGGGGTCCATGGCGGTGCCGCGCACGGAAGGACGACGGCCCATCCAGCGCTTGCGGCCGGCCTTGCCGATCTTGATGTTTTGATGATCGGTGTTGCCGACTTGCCCCACAGTGGCCATGCAGTTGAGCAGGACCTTGCGGACTTCGCCACTGGGCAAACGCAGCGTGGCGTAACGTCCCTCTTTGGCCATCAACTGAGCATAAGCGCCGGCGGAGCGAACCAACTGGCCGCCCTTGCCGGGCTGCATTTCCACATTGTGCACCAAGGTGCCCAAGGGCATATTGACCAGAGGCAAAGCATTGCCGGGACGAATTTCGGCCTCAGGGCCAGACAGAATGGCATCACCAACTTGCAGGCCCAAGGGCGCCAAAATGTAGCGCTTTTCGCCGTCGGCGTAAACCAACAAGGCGATACGGGCAGTGCGATTGGGATCATACTCGATGGAGGCCACGCGAGCAGGAATGCCGGTTTTGTCGCGCTTGAAATCAATCAGACGATACCGACGCTTGTGGCCGCCGCCCCGGTGTCGGACGGTAAGCCGACCCAGGTTGTTGCGCCCTGATTTTTTCTTCAGAGGACGCAGCAGGGATTTTTCGGGTTCTGAGCGGGTGATCTCCTCGAAGGTGTGACCGCTCATCCCGCGCCGACCGGCTGAGGTCGGCTTGTAGACTTTGATACCCATAGGGCTGTGACTCCTTGTGGTAAGCTGTCGTCCGAGTCGAGGACGATGTAGACGATACTTGCTTAATTAGCCGCCTACGCGTTTCGCAGATGACGTCATCCGCAAAAACAGGACGATTACCTTAAGAATGGATGGGAAAAAGAACGATAAAAGGGCTTGTCGCCGGGCTTCCGCCCAAACGACTTAGACGCCCTCGAACATCTGAATAGAGTCGCCGGGAGCCAGTGTGATGATGGCTTTTTTCCAGCCCGCCTTGCGCACCGCGGTCTGGCGCAGGCTGCGTTTCCGGGTCTTGGCCTTCATGTTGATGATGCGCACATCAGTGACGGTGACGCCGAAGCGGGCCTCCACTGCCTGACGCACTTGCATCTTGTTGGCCCGACGATCCACTTCGAACACATATTGATTATTCTCATCGGCCAGGATGAGAGACTTCTCAGTCATAACGGGGCGTTTCAGAACTTCGTACAGGTGCATGGGCTTACTCCTCTTCCGCGACGGCTTCCTGGTCGCTCTCACCCAGAAAATCAGTGATGACGTCGATTGTCTGCCGAGGCATGATGATCGTCTCGTAGCCCAGCAGATCGCGTACGTTGATGTAATTTGCACGCAACGTTTTTACATAAGGGAGATTACGGGCGGACAACTCAATAATGTCATTGGCTTCCGGCAGCAACAGCAGAGCGCTGCGCTCCACGCCCAGGGCGTCCATCATGGCATCCATCTCCCTCGTGCGGGGGGAAGCCATCGCGAGCTCATCCAGCACCACGAGCTGCTGGGAGCCGGCCTTGACGCTCAGGGCCGAACGGAGGGCCAGACGGCGCATCTTGCGGGGCATGCGCTGGGCATAAGATCGGGGAGAAGGCCCGAAAACCGTGCCGCCGCCTCGCCAGTGGGGCGCCCGAATGGTGCCCTGCCGCGCCCGGCCCGTGCCTTTCTGACGCCAGGGTTTGCGACCGCCGCCACGGACCTGGCCGCGGGTTTTGGTCTTGTGGGTGCCTTGCCGCTGATTGGCCAATTGCCGCACCAGGGCCTGGTGCATGACTGTCTGGTTGGGCTCGATGTTGAAAATCTCATCGGGAAGCTCAACAGTTCCTACTTCTTGACCTTGCATATTCTTCAATGACGCCTGCATCGTTCACTACCTCGCTTTCTTGATCTTATTCTTGCGTGCGAAAAAGACGGTGACCAGGCCATTCTTGGGTCCGGGCACGGCGCCGCGCACAGCCAGAAGGTTGCGCTCAGGATCCACGCGCACAACCCGCAGATTCTGAACGGTCACGCGTTCGTGGCCCATGTGACCAGGCATGCGCTTGCCTTTGTACACACGACCGGGCGTGGTGCCCGCACCGGCGGAGCCGGGGGAGCGCTCACGGTCGGACTGACCATGCGTTTTGGGCTGGCGATTGAAGTTATGGCGCTTCACGCCGCCCTGGAAACCTTTTCCCTTGGAACGACCGGTGACGTCCACCAAATCGCCCTCGCTGAAAAAGTCAGCCAGGAGTTTCTGCCCCAGTTTGAACTCGGACAATTCCTCGGGAAGCACGCGGAATTCATTCAACGTCCGCAAGGCGGGAACACCGGCAACCTTCAGATGGCCGCGCACGCCGCTGGTGAGACGTTTGTCTTTGATTTCATCAAACCCGATCTGCACAGCGGCGTAGCCGTCTGTCTCGGGCGTTTTGATTTGGGTCACATAGCAGGGGCCCACTTCCAGCACAGTCACCGGAATCATGGCTCCCTCGTCAGTGAAAATCTGGGTCATGCCCAGTTTGCGTCCAATAAGACCTTTCATAGTCTTTCAGGGAAGGGAAATGCCAGCGGCAAAAAGCGCCTCATCATTCCGCTCCCCAACCTCCTTTATCAGGATTTTTATCGTGATCAGGACAGGCCAGACACCGGCCCGTCGCAAAATCTGGTGGATAACTCGCCAGATAACGTTTGTTAAATAGCGCTATAGCTCGATCTCAATATCTACGCCCGCCGGCAAAGAAAGACGCATCAGATTATCAATGGTCTTGCTGCCTGAAGGAATGACATCAACCAGACGTTTATGCGTTCGGATTTCGAACTGCTCGCGCGAGTCTTTGTCAATGAAAGTGGAGCGCATAACGGTAAAGCGTTCACGCTTGGTGGGCAGGGGCACTGGCCCGATGACCTGGGCGCCGGTGCGCTCGGCAGCTTCTACAATTTCACGTACGGAACTGTCAAGAACCCGGTGATCATAAGCCTTCAATTTGATGCGTATCCGCTGTTTAGCCATTCGCAGACCTTCCAAAAGTGATGAGAAGCCGGATGGAGGAAGCCCCCATCCGGTCGTTGACATGCTGTATTATTCGAGAATCTCGGTGATGACGCCGGCGCCGACGGTGCGGCCGCCTTCGCGGATGGCGAAGCGGGAGCCCACTTCCAACGCCACAGGCGAAATCAGCTCGACTTCCATGTTCACATTGTCGCCAGGCATCACCATCTCTACGCCCTCGGGCAGATGCACCGAGCCCGTGATGTCCATGGTGCGAATGTAGAACTGCGGGCGATA
>WGCR01000126.1 GCA_015493675.1 Anaerolineae bacterium | reverse complement strand
CCACCATGTCCGACCCCTAACTGCAGGTCCGGTCCCCCTAATACCCCGTGTTTCTCGAACAGTTGAAGTACGCCAACGAAGACTGGCGGCCTTTGATCCCCGAATGGGGCGAGATCAACGCACCCATCATGGGCGTCAACCTCGGCGAATACGTCAACGGCCAAACCGACCTCGACACGGCCCTTGGCAACGCCAAAAGCCAGATCGAAGACGTCATGAAACGCGCCGGATACTACACTACCGAAGAAGAACGCTATGCGCCCTACGCTGGTGAAACGATTGTCGTCAGTTGGCCCTCGCTGTCGCATTTTGAGAAAGCGAAGAAACTGATTCCGGAATTCGAAAAAGAGACCGGCATCAAGGTAGAAGTCGACTCCATCCAGTACATGAATATGCGAGACAAGCAAGTGCTGGAGATGAGCAAACCCATGGGGCAGGGCGGATATGACGTCGTCAGTTGGGTCATCTTCAACAAAACCGAATACGTCAACAAAGGCTATCTCACTCCCCTGGCTCCCTTCTTCACCAATGCCAAATTGGCGGATCCTGATTACGATCCGGAAGACATTGTGCCCGCTTACCTCAAGTCGGGCAGTGATGTTGGCGGGCGTCGAGGCTACCTCTCCGGCCCCACGGATGCGCTCTACGGCGTGCCTTTCGGCGCCGAGACCAGCATCATGGCCTACCGCAAGGACATCTTCGACAAGTACAATCTGGAAGTCCCCTCCACATATGACGAGTTGCTGAAAGTCGCCTCTTTCATCACCGAAAATGAGGATGGCATGTATGGCATGACCAGCCGCGGCTCTTCGAACCATCACATCGTTCACGCCTGGCTGTTGCACGCCAGCCCCTTTGGCGCCAGCATCTTCGACGACAAATGGAATGTGACCGTCGACTCGCCCGAAGCCAAGGCCGCCACCAAGACGCTCAAGGCTATCATCGATAACTCCCCTCCGGGCGTCACCAGTTGGGGCTTCGGTGAAGAAGCCAACGCTTTCCTCCAGGGCGAATCCGCCATTTTCATCGACACCCTCAAAATCGCAGCCATGAGTCGCGACCCCGAACAATCTCTGGTGGATGGCAAGGTGGGGTTCGCTCTGCACCCCGCCGGCCCAGCCGGACGAAGCTCGGAGACGGGCGGCTTCGCCATGGGCATTCCTAGCAACTCCGCCCACAAAGAAGCGGCATTCCTTTTCATCCAGTGGATGACCAGCAAACGCGGCGACCGCATGATCGTCGAAGCTGGCGGCGACCCCATTCGCATCTCCACCATGTCCGACCCCGAACTGCAGGCCCGGTTCCCCGAATACCCCGTGATTCTCGAACAGTTGAAGTACGCCAACGAAAACTGGCGGCCTTTGATCCCCGAATGGGGTGAGATCAACGCACCCATCATGGGCGTCAACCTGGGTGAATACGTCAACGGCCAAACCGACCTCGACACGGCCCTCAGCAACGCCAAAAGTCAGATCGAAGATGTTATGAAACGTTCTGGCTACTATACCTGGGCCAACTACACTCCTCCCCAATAACCGCTAGCTCGACTACAGCACTCTCCCCCTTCAGTCCCTCCTGCCATGGAGGGATTGAGGGGGGCTCGAATGGTAAATGAAGAAAGCGGTTGGATTTAGAAGCTGTTATGCACGTTGGCCTCGTCAAATCAAGAATTCACAGCATCTGCCCGTGGGATTCACCACTGATAACGCGGATGCGGCAGATTCCCGCGGATTCTTTGGATCGAAAAAGGATTTTTTCCGCAAAAATCCGCGATGATCTGATTTTTCAGCGTCATCCGCGGCGAATCGAAAGACAAATGATGTAAAGATGGCCAGAAGGCTAGAATTTGGCAAGAAGTTCGTAACAGGCTCTAGAGTTGACACCGTTAAATTATGGTTTTGGAGATTCCTGCCCGCCAATTTACGCGGCCACGCTTCCACCAGTCTTTATCGGAATAAACCGTTCGGCATGGTTCAAAGTTGACGTTTTAGAGCTTGACAAATTGGCTGTGGGAGAATGGATATTGGTTGCTGGATATGAAGATATTGCCCCTGTTCCGGGGTGATTCGAATACCAAGCACCGAATACCAACTATCCTGCGGCGAAAGACCTGGCAAAATTATCAAGTTCCCAATGACAAAAAACGCCCCATGCCAGCCGTTCTTACAGCGCCAGCTTCGAAAGGCGTCCCATTTTCCAATATCTACGCAAATGTAGGAAGTGACAGATGCTCATAAAACGTTTTCGTGATCCAAGATATATCGCTCCACTTATTTTTGTCATGCCCGCTGTCGTGATTCTGGTCGTAGGCTTGATAATTCCAGTCATTTACGCTGGGTATCTCAGCTTTTTCAATTGGGATATGGGAACTCCCTGGAAAACAGCGCAATTTCTGGGTCTCGATAACTATCGCCGGATGTTGACAGATGTTGGCGTAAAAAATTCCATCATGGTCACGCTGCGTTATACGTTTTGGACCACAACGCTGGAAATGATTTTGGGGACCATTTTTGCGCTATTGTTGGAAAAGCCCATCAAGGGTGCATCGGTTTTTCGCACTATCTTCATCTTGCCCCTGATGGTTTCGCCCATTGTCGTTGGCTTGATGTGGAAGTATATGCTAGACGCCCGCACCGGCGTGATCAATTATTACGTCGAAGCGATAGGTAAAGCAATTCCATTTTTACAAAATTTCGGTTTCGTGCGGCATGCCTATTTGGGCGATCCTCACCTGGCATTGCGGGCATTGATTGTGACAGATATTTGGCAATGGACGCCGTTTATTTTCATCATCATTCTTGCCGGCTTGCAGGCATTGCCTTCCGAGGTCATGGAAGCTTCCTATGTAGATGGGGCCAATTGGTGGCAAATGACCTGGCACGTGAAACTGCCCATGTTGCTGCCGCTGATCATCGTCACCTTGCTCATGCGGATTATCGACGTTTTCCGCGCATTGGAGGTGATTTATGTAATGACTTTTGGCGGTCCGGGCAGAACCACCGAAGTGTTATCCTTGAAAATATACAAAACAGCCTTCACCGCCCAAGATTTGGGATATGCTTCAGTTATCTCTGTGATATTGATCGCCATCACCCTTGCACTTAGCATCGGAATTTTGATTTATCACAACCCCACAAAAACTGTGGAGGGACGCTGAACATGATGAAGCGTTTTCATAAAAATCGACGAATCGAAAAAACCACGATATTGCACTATCTGTTGGTGATTATCCTATCCCTGATAATTCTTGCTCCATTGTTTTTGATGATTCTGACATCCTTCAAGTACCAGGTTGTCATCATGTCGCGGAAGCCAGTATGGTTTTTTTCGCCGACATTGAACAACTATAGAAAAATCATTCTGGAAGAGAATTTTTTGCGCCATTTGCTTAGCTCTATCATGGTTGGGCTTCTCTCCACTGCGCTCACGCTCTTTGTATCCGGCTGGGCTGCTTACGCCATCGCTCGCATGCGTTTCCCCGGACGCGGACTTATGTCAAACACGACATTGATCGTGCGTATGGTGCCCCCCGCCGTGTTGGCTGTTCCCATTGTGGCAATGTGGCAAGCCTGGGAAATAAAATTATATGGAGGAGGGAGCCACTTTTTTCTCGCCAACCTGAAC
>WGCR01000125.1 GCA_015493675.1 Anaerolineae bacterium | reverse complement strand
GAGATGCCGGGCGGATTGCGAATCCGCCCTGAGAGCTCTCTGCATCCAGCCGGATTCGCAATCCGGCGGGTCTGGTAAAGCCAATGCCCCCTGAAATCCTGTTGAGCCGTCGAAAAAAGCTGCGCCTCCCCTTTTCGGACATCAGCCAGATGGATTATTGTTGGGGCGTGGGTTGCGGCGTCGGCTCTGCGGTCTCGGGGGCTTCTGCCGGGAAGCTGGTAATGACCAGCACCAGTTCCATACGGTCGAAGTCGACGGTCGGCTGGATGATGGCGCTTTGGAACATCAGATCGTCGTTTTTTTGGACTTCGATGACCTGTCCCACGACCAGCCCTTTGGGAAAATGGCCGCCCAGGCCCGAGGTGATGATGATCTCGCCCACCGATATTTCGATTTCAGGCGGGATCAGTTCCATGATGGGCAATTGTCCCACGCGTCCGCGCAGGATGCCCGGCGCCCGCGAGGCCTGGGTCATCACATTGACCGAGCTGCGCGGGTCTGTGATTAGCATGATGTCGCTGGTGCGGGGATAGACGTTGAAGATGCGTCCCACCAGGCCGCGGTCTGTCACCACCGGCATGCCCTCCTCGATGCCGTGTTGCTCGCCCAGATCGATTTGAATAGGATGGGTGAAGGGGCTGGCGCTGTCTCCGATGACGCGGGCGATGATCTGGCCGCCGCGATAATCATAGGAGGGGTTGGTCTGGGCAAAGGCCAGCAGCGTCCGCAATTGCTCGTTCTCTGTTTCCACCTCGGCCAGTCGCAGGTTTTCGACGGTGAGCCGGTTGGCCAGGTCCTCCAGTTCGGCGTTGCGCTGACGCAATGTCCTGATTTCGCGCACAGCATCCACGCCGCCGCCTATCAGGGTTTTGGCTTCGGTGAGGAGGATGGCGGGAGGTTTGAGCGCGGTGTGGATGATGTCATTGACCGGGCCCAGATAACCTGCCAGGTCCAGACTGATGATCAAAATCGCCCCCAAAATCACTAATGGGAGGATAAGGGGGCGTAAGCGGAGGTGCTGCATGGGCGTTTCGTGAGGAGTATTCGGTTATCAGAAGCCGTGGTCATTCTCGTTTGTCAGGTCGACGGTCTTTGTCTGCGCCTGAGACGCGGAGTGTGATGTGTTGAGAATGACGCAATCATATTCTGAAAACCGCCAATTACATGATTGGCCCGCGCCATTGGGTGTCGGAGAGCACTTTTTGCAGGGTGGGCAGATCTTCCAGGACGGCCTGAGCGCCGCGGGCGACGCAGCTCATGGGGTCTTCGGCCACATAAACTCGCATTTTCGTCTCCTCGCTCAGACGCTCGGGCAGGCCCTTGAGCAAAGCGCCGCCGCCAGCCAGCACCACGCCAAATTCCATCAGATCGGCGATGAGTTCGGGCGGGGTCTCATCCAGGGTGCTGCGTACAGAGTCGACGATGATGTTGACCGAGTTGCTCAGGGCTTCGCGTACTTCCACCGAGCTGATCAGCACTTCTTCGGGCAGGCCCGTGATGAGGTTGCGCCCGCGTAGCGGGAAAAGCTGCTCTTCTTCCAGGGGATAAGCGGAGCCGATGGCGATTTTGGCCCGTTCAGCCATACGTTCGCCGATGACCAGGTTATATTTCTGGCGGGCGTAGTTGATGATGTCTTCGTCCATCTCGTCACCGGCAACGCGCACCGAGCGGGAAACAACGATGCCGCCCAGCGAGGCCACAATCACCTCGGTGGTGCCGCCGCCAATATCCACAACCATGTTTCCGCGCGAACTAGTCACGTCCAGACCTGCGCCAATGGCCGCGGCCATGGGTTCTTCGATGAGGAAGACTTCGCGTGCGCCGGCGTTGATAGAGGCGTCATAAACCGCCCGTTTTTCCACTTCGGTGACGCCCGAAGGCAGACCCACCACCACTCGCGGGCGGGGGATCAGCATGAAGATTTTGTCGTGCACCCTGGTGATGAAGTATTCCAACATCTTTTCGGTGACGTCGAAGTCGGAAATAACGCCATCGCGCAGCGGGCGGATGGCGATGATATTGGCGGGCGTGCGTCCCACCATTTCTTTTGCTTCCCGGCCAATGGCCAGGACTTTTTTGGTGCTTTTTTCGATAGCGACAACGGAAGGTTCGTTAATGACGAGACCCTTGCCGCGTACAGAGACCAGGGTGTTTGCCGTGCCCAGGTCAATGCCGATATCAAGAGAGAAGAGGCCAAGCAGCCAGTCAAGAGGATTGATCACGCGGGGATTCTCCTAGGGGCCTTGCGAATTGATGCACATGGTGAAGACATGCACAGCAGAAGATTATAACATAGAGAGGGCGGCTCAGAGCAAAAGTGCAATCGTGTAAAGTTTGATGGAGAAGGCGCCTTCCCCATCATTTTGGAGCTCTATCCCGGTTTTGATATACTTGGGTATCTATTTTTTCTGTTCACCAGCGTGAGAGGAGGCAATTTGATGTGGAATGAATTCAAGGAGTTTCTGAAACGCGGCAATGTGATGGATATGGCCGTGGGTATTGTCATCGGCGCAGCCTTTAGCGCTGTGGTCAAATCATTGGTGGATAACGTGATTATGCCGCCGATTGGCCTGCTGCTGGGAGGCGTGGATTTCACCAATATCATGTCGGTGCTGAAGCCGGGCGATCCCGCCGGCCCGTACGCCACCCTGGCCGAAGCCCAGGACGCGGGCACCGTCGTGATTGCATGGGGCGTTTTCATCAACGCTGTCATCAGCTTCATCATCGTGGCGTTTGTGATCTTCCTGATGATTCGGTATTACAACCGGTTGCAGGAAGAGCCCGAACCGGCGCCGGCGGAACCTACAACCAAGGAATGCCAGTACTGCCACATGGAAATCCCCATCGCCGCCACGCGCTGCCCCTATTGCACGGCGGAGCTGGAATAACGCCCCTTTTCTCTTGGCAACGCCCGCTGGCTGCGGGCTCTCCCGGCTTCGTTCACCGGACGTTTTTCCGACGTTCGGCAGTTTCAGTCTTCCTCGGCAAAAGGCCCAGCGTAGCCCATCTCCCGCAGCCAGCGTTTGTCTTGTGAACTGAGCCGCGCTCGGGCCAGCATGTCGGGGCGCCGTTCCAGCGTGCGTTTCAGGGCTTGCCGCCGCCGCCATTCGGCCACTTTGGCATGATGCCCGGAGGTCAGCACTTCGGGGATGGCCCAGCCGCGAAATTCGGGCGGACGGGTGTAGTGCGGGCCCTCCAGCAGGCCCGTGGCGTGGGAGTCCTCGGCTGCGGCGCGTTCGTAGCCCAGCGCACCGGGCAGCAGCCGCACCACCGCGTCGGTGATGACCATGGCCGCCAATTCTCCGCCCGAAAGCACATAGTCCCCGATGGAGATTTCGTCGGTGGCGAGATGTTGGCGTATCCGCTCATCCACGCCCTCGTAACGCCCGCAGATGAAGAGCAGCCGGTCGTGGCGGGCCAGCTCTTCCGCCACTTCCTGTGTGAACAGCCGCCCCTGGGGGGTAAGAAGGATGATCGGGATTTCCTCCTCGTCTTTTATTGCTTCCACCGCAGCGAAGATGGGCTCGGGTTTCATGATCATGCCGCCACCGCCGCCGTAGGGCGTATCGTCGGTGGTTTTGTGTTTATCCGTGGCCCAGTCCCGCAGATTGTAAGTGTGGATGTCTACCAGGCCCTTCTCCCGCGCCCGTTTGATGATGGATGCGTCGAAGGGGCTCTGGAACATTTCGGGGAAGATGGTGAGGATATCGATGCGCATGGGTTACTCCAGGATATAGGGCAAAATATCGTTCAGGCGCTCCACCCGCGTAGCGGGGACATCGGTGAAGACTCGCCGCCAGTCTACTAAAACCGCGTCCATGTCCGCCTCGCGGGCGCCGACGATATCGGCGTAATAGTTGTCGCCGATGTAGATGGCTTCATCAGGCCCGACGCCCGCCCGCGCCAGCGCGGCCTGGAATATCTCGGGCCGGGGTTTCCACACGCCCACCTCGCCCGCGGCCAGGGTGAAATCGAAGAAATCCGCTATCGCCAGCTTCTCCAGCTCATCGCCAAAGGATTTGCCGCGATTGGAGAGCACGCCCAGGGTGAGATGACGATTTTGCAATGCCGTCAGGACTTCGCGGGCGCCCGGCGTCAGCTCCGACACAGGCTGGAAAACCTCCCGCATGTGATCGCCAAAAGCCTGAACCTCCTCCTCGTTGGCATGGGGATGCCCGACTTTGCCCATCAGCCGGGTGAGAAAACGATTCCATATCTGCTCTTGCCCATATATTCGAACATCTTCGATGATCTCCGGGCTTTGCGCCCAGTATTCATGCACCCAGCGCTCGGTCAACCGCCATTTGAACGGATCCACCTCCAGCCCCATATCCAGCAGCGTGGCGTGCAGCGCATCCATGAAATGCGGATTGGATTCCCGCAGCGTGCCATCGAGATCGAAAATCACCGCCCGATAGGTCATGATCCACGCTCCAGGGGATTTGCAAGCTGGTTGGATTGAGCGACCAGTCGTCGGGCCGTTACCGGATCATTGCAGATAAGCCCATCCACGCCCAATGCCAGCATCAGCCGATACATGGCCGGGCGGTCCAGCAGACCAAACCACACCCACGCCTGACGCCCGCTCGCCCGGGCCTGACGAATCATCCAGGGATTGATCATGACCATCTCACCCATCAGGGCCACGATTTCAGCGTTGGCGGGCCGCGTGTCGCTTACATCCCATTGATTGAGGCCATAAAGCGCCGCCACTTTGACGCCCGACTCCAATTCCTTCAGATGCTCCAGCGCATCCCAATCGAAGGAAAGGAAAATCGTCTTTTCGATATACCGGGCGCGGCGCACGATGGCCAGCGCTTCCTCTTCCATGCCTGGATAATAGCCCATGGATTTCAGCTCGGGCAGAATGCCCATGCCGGTCTCGGCTGCCAGCGCCACCACCTCATCGAATTTCATGATGGGCTCGCCATTGATGATGCGCAGTTTATGGAGTTGTTCCCAGGTCATGTCCTTGATGAAGCCCTTGCCATTGGTCATGCGGTTGACGGTGTCATCGTGCATGATCACCAGTACGCCATCCACGGTGCGATGCACATCGAATTCGATCCAGTCGGCATGAACCAGGACTGCATTGCGGAAAGCCTGCTCGGTGTTCTCAGCGGCCAGGGCCGCTCCCCCGCGGTGAGCAGCAATCTGAACCGTGGCGGGCCTGGAGCCGCGCAGCAATCGATAAAAGAAGATGTTAAGGAAGGGGATAGCCAGCAACATCGCCAGCACTTTGCGGATGTTTTTCATAATGGAATGCCTGCGATAACGCTTTTGAAGGGATAAAGGATGCTGTTGGCGAAGTCCGAAAGGCTTCTGAATCGGCCATAAATCGGACAAAAATAGGTCTTTTGGCTCTTTTGGATTTCAGGGAGTTGACTGCTTTTGAGACCTCCGGGAGGTGGACAAAACCGCCCGGCCAAGCCAAAAGTTACTCGTCCACCTCCCGGAGGTCGGGGGACCCCCTGAATTCCTGTTGAGCCGGTCTTTTTTGTTCTGAAAATACAAATTTCGAGCCGGATTTTTGCTTTGCAATAGTTCGCCAACAGCATCATAAAGTGGGGATGTTGCACAGGGTGTGCGTGAAATGGTTACTTATTGTATCATTACGTTATCTAAACTCCCAGAGCTTTCACATTTTTCCCCGACGTTACACAAGGAGACGCCATTCATGAAGGTTAGAACTGCCGATAAATACAATGCAGACGCTGACGCCGTTTTCAAATATCTGACAGATCCCGGATTTCTCAAGGCCCGGGCCGAGGCTGTGGGCGCGCGAAACATCAACGTGACAGTGACTGATAAGGGCGATACGGTTGAGATCGTGATGCAGCGTGAAATTCCCTCGGAAGCCCCCGGCGCCCTCAAAAAGTTCATCCCCGAATGGAGTCCCTCGGTGCAAACCGAAGTCTGGAAGAAACAGGCGGGCGGGCCTTATCTGGGCAAGGCCAAGGTGGAGATCGACGGCGTGCCCGTCTCCGCGCGCAGCCGCATGAAACTGGCCGCGGGCAAAGATGGCGGCAGCGTCCTGATGATCGAAACCGAGTTCAAGAGCGGCGTTCCCGTGGTGGGCGGCAAACTGGCTTCTTTCGCTGGCGAAACGGCCAAAGACACTTTGCAAGCAGAATATGAATTCACCAAAAAGCAAATCGACGGGTGATTGATGTTTTTGCTGAAAAATGACGAGAAATGGCTGAATCCCGCCTATAACAAGACCGAGGAGATCGCGTCCAGCGTCACCCACGGCATCGGGCTGGGATTCAGTATCATTGGTTTCTTCCTGCTCATCTACCTGGGCGTCGCCCACAGTGACATCTGGCTGCTCATGAGCTTCATCATTTACGGGCTCAGCCTCATCACCCTGTATCTGGCGTCGACGCTCTATCACGGCGTGCAGAAGCCTGCGGTCAAACGCAAACTGCGGGTCTTCGATCACACCGGCATTTACCTGTTGATTGCTGGAACTTATACGCCTTTTATGCTGGCGGGCATGCAAAACGGCATGAGTAAACCCTTGGGATGGGGGATGCTGGCGCTCATTTGGATCATGGCCCTCTTCGGCATCTTCTGGAAGCTCTTCTTTCTCGGAAAGTTTGAAATCCTGGCAGTCATTGGCTATATTGTCATGGGCGTGGCTGGGGTGGCGCTGATCAAGGATCTGTTAGCCGCTGTGCCCGCGGCGACCATCATCTGGCTGGCTATCGGCGGCGCCATTTACATCCTGGGCGTCATCTTTTACGCCGTCGAAAAAATCCCCTACAATCACGTCATCTGGCACTTCTTTGTGATGAGCGCCAGTCTGGCCCATTTCGTTGCCGTTCTCACCCTGTTGCGCTGAAAAAATCACTGTCAAAAACTGTCAGTTGCCTTCGGATGAGGCCGAATGATGGTTTCTGACAGTTTTTTGCGGCTATACTTCAGGGCGATGCTGGGAGATTGCCTGGCAGACCCGCGGTCTTCTTTCTTATGTAACCGCGACATTTTTATTCAGGAGAAACGACTATGCACATTGCCCGCAATTGGCGAATCAAAAAACAACGATACAGTCTTCATGGTGAAATTTGCCATCATTGTGGCGCTCACGTTTTCCCGCCCCGGGATGTCTGCCCCGAGTGCTCCAAGCCCGCCTATGATCCCGCCCAACTGAGCGGTCTGGGCGAGGTGTTCAGCTTCACCACCGTCTACAATGCGCCCGAGGGCTTTCAGAGTCAGGCCCCCTATCCGCTGGCTTTGATCAAACTGGAAGAAGGCCCCATGCTCACCGCCCAGCTCACCGATGTTGCGCCCGAGGAGCTGGAGATCGGCATGAAGGTGGAGATGGTCACCCGCAAGCTGAGCGTGGAGGGTGACGAAGGCCTCATCAATTATAGTTACAAATTCCGGCCCCGCATGGCGGCCGCATAAGAGATTTGCAGCGTTGCACCCTGAAAGCCGTCGGCTAATCCCCGGCGGCTTTTTTATTTGGATGCGTTTAATTTGGACGCTTCCTTTTCATTCCTCGACCAGCGCCCGCCACGCCAGCCCTTGCACCGTTTCGTGCAGCAGATGATCATCATCCACTACGTGGAATTGCAGGTTGGTGAAGACCTGCTCTGCCAACGCCCGGGTCGGGGCCAATGGCACGATTGTATCCCGGCTGCCATGGAAGATGATGGCAGGGACAGCGCAAGGCCCGGGCGGATTGTCATCGAATGGGTGTAAGGGCAGGGCCGGAGCCAGCAGGATGATCTTCTGCACCTTATCGGGATGCGCGCAGGCGTAGAGCGCGGCCATCATGCCGCCATAGCTGGAGCCGATGAGAATGTGATCATTCCCCCGGGCCAGCATGGCCTCCAACCTGGCCATGCGCTCCTCCAGATCGCCGGGGAAATCGGGCGTGAGGATGTCGGGAAAGATGCCGCGCAGGAGCTTGGCCTTGAATCCCTGTCCACTGCTGATGAGTCCATGAATGAATAGCTTCATTTCCAAATTGTACCTCCGCGCGTCTCCCATGTAAAATGAGGCAATCCCCAATGGGTGCGTTCCAAAATTGGGGCGCACTGGCCGAATAGAATTCGGTTCTGAGGGCGTTCCGCCGCATGTCCTCCTGCGAGGACATTTTCG
>WGCR01000124.1 GCA_015493675.1 Anaerolineae bacterium | reverse complement strand
TCAAAATTGGGGCGTTGTGCGCCGTACGCCCCGGAGGTGAACCTCCGGGCTAGGAATGACGCCCCGTAAACGGGGCTTTTGCGGCTGCGGGAACCTCAAAGCCGGGTTCACCCGGCGTCGTTTTGTAGCCCGGCGACTTCAGCGCCGGGCGCATGAACGCATCATGCGCTGCGCTGCGTGTCTGCTGCCAGAAAAGACAAAGCCGCTCCATGTGGGGCGGCTCTGTTTGAGTAAGTGAATAGCAGGTTTTAGTTGCTGCCTGGAATCAGAGAGAAGTCGAACTCGCCTTCCTGATTGTCATCGGCCGAGACGGCGCCCGTGCAGTCCAGAGTGCGGAGCTGGTAGTAGTAGTTGGTGTCCGGGATTTTCCAGGCGGAATCAGAGTCGTAGTCAATGGCGCTGAACGCTTTGCCCTCCCAGATCATCGTGCTGTTGGCGTCGCCCGGCGTGAAGTAGGGCGTGGCGCTGCGCCAGAGCTGGTAATCGGCGTAAATATCGCCCCAGGCAGACCAATCCAGTTGCGTAAACTTGTCTCCGGCCACGTCAATGGCGGCATCGGCCGCGGTGACATTGCCATCACAGACATGCGTCAGCGCTTTGGCAGTGTTGGTGTCGCTATCCACCGTGACGCTGGCCTCGTTGATGATGTTCTCGCCAGCGTTGGCATTGGCGGTAGCCTGATAGGTGAATTCCTTCACTTCCGGCTTCAACCCCACCCATACATCCACGCTGCCATCGGGCATCGTGCCAGTGCCGTTGTAGTAATACTGGACTCCCTCGCTGCCATCTTCGTTTTCTGCCCCGATAGTGGCATTGGGCGTGGCGTTGGCGTCACCCACCGGGCCATTGGTGGGATATGAGAACCAGATGTTATCACCGCCATCTTCGATCCAGATTTGGAACGTTGCCGTGTAGCTGGCGCCTTTGACCGGGACATCTTCCCATTCGAAAACAGTGTGGCTTTTGCCATTATATGTGACGCCGCCAACCGCATACCAGGCGCCGCCATTTGTGAAGTCCAAGTCTGTCCAGAAGGGGGCGATCAAGTTGTCATAGTCGCTAATAATACCATTTGAGGTGGGCATGGGATCGTTGGAGTTGGGCGGGCACAAGAGGGATGAGCCACCAGGCCGCACCGCACCATTGACGCCAAAGGTGATTTTGTCATAGTGTGTGCCAAGATACCAGAAATCCATACCACCAATGACCCAGCAGCCCGTATCCAAGTCGCTTGGAGGATCGAATGTCCCGACGCCCTCATCCGCCATACTGTGGTAGCCCGACAGATTTCGTTCTTCAACGACGAATTGGGCGGCAGGCAACGTTCCTGTCCAGTTGAAGGCATTCGTACCGCTATCGTAAGTCCAACCGCCTGTTTCAGAACCGTTGACATAGGTGGCGTTGGCTGGAACTGGATCATTGAGCGTGAATGATCGATCGCTGGGTTCTGTGTTGCTGATGGCGACGTTGTAAGTGATGGTGTCACCATTATTGGCGCCGGTCGGATCGGCTGCCTTCTGAATCATCCGGTCGTTCGTGCTATCGATCACTTTGACTGCGACAGGGAAGTGAGCATTCGGGGCGAGGCCATTATCCTCAGTCCAGGTGACTTCACCGAAGTACCACTGTCCCCCTTGCAATCCCGTCACATCCACGTTCAGAGAGAAAGAAGCAGAACCATTAGCAGGTAGATTGAGAGTTGTCGTGGAGAGAGAGCCTTGCAAGCCGTTGGTTCCCGTGAATACGCCCGTCCAGGTCATGGCCTGGCCCGTGGGATTATGCACCGTGCGCGTCCAGCCGCATGAGCCATAGCACGCGCCGTTGCCGAAACTGGCCAGGTTCAGCGTTGTAGGATCGCTGGCAGCCGCGTCATAGTTGGCGCGGGTATCCTCCAAAAGCATGGCCGCGTCTTTGGCGTTGGCCAACGCCACCCGACCTGCGCCCGATGAGAAAGGCGTCGTAGGCGTGGCGCCATCTGCTTCCACCAATCCCGTGTCTTTGGACGTGGTCATGATGGCCGATTTGATTTCGTCGGGCGACCAGGTGGGATGGGCCTGTTTCAGCAAGATGCCCGATCCGGCCAGATGTGGACTGGACATGGAGGTGCCGCTGTAGGAGTCATAGTCAGGGCCGTTGCTGGCATCGCCGTCATCCGCCACCGCGGCGATGATGTCCACGCCCGGGCCGATGATGTCGGGCTTGACAATGCCGGGGGCCGCGGGATCGGGCCCGCGAGAGCTGAATGAGGCCATGTGGTCGCCAAGGCGGTCTTCGCGGGCCATGGTCGTGCCGGCGATGGTCGCCACGTGTCCCGTATCGCCATTGGCGATCCAGTTTTTGAGTTTGACGCCATCTTTATAGGTGATGTGGACCGAAGGGATGGAATGAGCGTCCGCAATGATGCCATCGCCTTCTGCTGCGCTGTTGGCCAGGATCATGCCGCCGGCGCCGGCGGCCGCGGCGTTGGCGCTTTTATCCACGCGGGCGATCTGTCCGCGATCACAAACGACGATCTCGCCATTGAATTCATTGGCCCCCCACACACCGGCCAGACAAAGAGCATTCCCGTGGTCGCCGGCATAAACGATGGGAGCCGGGCCATAACCAGCGGTGATGCTGCGCCCTTCGATATCGGGCAGCGTGGTTCCCTGATCAGTCGTCATGTCAATCAGGGAATTGAGGAACGCTCGGTTATGCGTAGCCGCGCCTACGCCCAACAACCAGGGGGCGTCCGCAGGGGAGCCCAGTGTGGCCGCACCGGGCCCGCTGTTACCTGCTGACGCAGCGACGAAGACGTTCGCATCCCAGGCATCCAGAAAAGCCTGGGCGTCAGCATCTGTCCAGGGATCAGAGGAAGCGCCGCCGATGGAGTAATTGATCACATCCACCCCGTCGGCAACTGCCTGGTTGATGGCGTCAGTCAGCGCATCGCCAGGACAGCCATCTTCGCCACAGGCCCGATACATGATGATATTGGCATGAGGGGCCACGCCTGAGATGGTGGTGGTGAAAGTGATGGTCGGAGCCACGATTTCAACATCGTCCACGAAATTGCCTGCGGCCGTGCTGGAAGTGTGGCTGCCGTGACCTTCGCTGTCGCGCGGGCCGTTGCCATCACCCACATAATCATACATGCCGATGAGTTTATCATTGCATTGCAAATTGGAGTCATAATTGGCGTCAGAGGGATTGCACCAGCCCTTGTACGTGCCGCTGCCCAGGGGGTTGGTGTGATCATAGCCATCGTCGCCCACATCTGCAAAGGAGGGGTGACCATCATTGATGCCGGTGTCCACCACGCCGATGACAATCCCTTCACCGCAGAAGCCGCCCGCGGTGCAGCCTGTATCGGAGCCCCACAAACTTGGCGCGCCAATCCATTTCGGGCCGCTATCGGTGAGGGGCTGGCGCATGAAGTTTTTCTGAACCCGCCGCACCATGGGCAAAGATGCAACTTGCGCCGCCTCTTCGGGCGAAAGCTGCAAAGTCAGGCCGCCGTAAACCACGTCGAACACGCGATCGGGCGTCAATTCCCGGCCCACTTTTTCAGAGGCCTGTTGCAGAAAGTCTGCGCGTTTCTTTGCCAGATAAGCCAGATACGCCTGACTTTCGGGGCTGTTGACATCCAGCTTGGCAGCGCCTGTTACTCGCGGGCTGGTCGCCGCAAGTCCCTCGATGCCGCCGCGATAAGCTGCCAATGACGCATTATCGAGTTGGATAATGTAGGTTGAAACGCTCTGGGAGCTTAAATCAATGCCCGGCGTGAGCTGTTTCAATCCGGTTGTTCCGCCATCTGCCTGGCTTGTAGCAGTTCCAAGCAATGCAAATGTCAGAATAAGACTAACAATCAAAACGATTTTTGCTGCGCCCTTCATCAGTTTCTCCTTCGAAATGGGGGGATAAGAATGGCTATAAAAAAACGGGATTTTGAGATGGCAAGATATCAATTTGCTATTATAACAGATTAGTTTAATACAGGATATAAAAAAAGAAAAAAATGGGGTTAGCCCCAAATTTCAATCTGCCAGTCAGATGATTATATTCTCTATGTC
>WGCR01000123.1 GCA_015493675.1 Anaerolineae bacterium | reverse complement strand
TCTGAACTGTAGCTGCGTCGTTTTTTCGTCATGAGTCTGTACCTCCTGAATGTATTCTACACTCCATTTTGCACTTTAGCTAGTGGTACAGTTTTCGGGGACCATTATACATCGCTCTGCTGTTGGTGGCCGTGCTGGCTCTGGCGGCTTGTGGCGGTGGTAAAGCGACCGAGGCTCCCAAAGCCACCGAAGCCCCGGCAGCGACCGAGGCTCCGGCAGCGACCGAAGCCCCGGCGGCGACCGAAGCGCCCGCCTCCGGCGAGAAGGTGCAAATTCGCTGGTTCGTGGGCCTGGGCACCGGCACCGACCCCGAGCAGCAAGAAGTGCAGCAGCAGGTCGTGGATCAATTCAACAAGACCCACGACAACATCGAGCTGGTGCTGGAAGTCGTGCCTTACGACAGCTCCCGCGACACCCTCTCCACCGAAATCGCCTCCGGCAACGGCCCCGACATCATCGGGCCGGTGGGCATTGGCGGCTCCAACGCCTTCTACGGCCAGTGGATGGACTTGACGCCGCTGATCGAGAAGAGCGGCTTCGACACCTCCATCTTCAATGACGAGCTGGTCAAGTTCTATCAGACCGAGGAAGGCCAGGTGGGCCTGCCCTTCGCGGTTTTCCCCGCGGCCGTCTTCTACCAGAAAGAGATGTTCGACGAAGCGGGTCTGAACTATCCGCCTCAGAAGTATGGCGACAAATACGTCATGCCCGACGGCTCCGAGGTGGAGTGGAATTGGGACACGATTCGCGAGATCGGCAAGATCCTGACCGTGGACGCCAACGGCGAAGACGCCACCAGCGACGCCTTCGATGATCAGAACGTGGTGCAGTACGGCTACTATCCGCAATGGCAGTCGCCCGAGCACATGGGGGCTTTCTTCGGCGCTGGCAGCTTGGTGGCCGATGACGGCAAGACCGCCCAGATCCCCGATTCCTACAACGCGGCCTGGCACTGGTACTATAACGGCATCTGGAACGACAAGTTCATCCCCAGCGATCCTGTGACGGCCAGCCCCGAATTTGGCGCTGGCAATGCCTTCAACAGCGGCAAAGTGGCCATGGCCATCACACACATGTGGTACACCTGCTGCATCACCGACGCTGGCGAGAGTTGGGACCTGGCGGCCCTGCCTGCGTACAACGGCGAAGTTCATGGCCGCGTGGACGCCGACACCTTCCGCATCTGGAAAGGCACCCAGCATCCCGACGCCGCTTTCGAGGTGTTGACCTACCTGCTGACCAACGAGGACGCCGCTCCCAAGCTGCTGACCGTGTATGGCGCTATGCCTGCGCTTCCTCAGTGGCAGGACGCCTTCTTCGCTTCCAAATCTGAGCAGTATCCTTGGGTCGAGAACTGGGACATCATGAAGGCAGGCCTGGCTTATCCTGACATCCCCAGCGCTGAAGGTTGGATGCCCAACTGGAACGAGGCCTGGGATCGGGTGGATGCCTTTGGCAGCCTCATGGCCAATGAGAGTGGTCTTGATCTGGACAAAGAGATTCAGAAGCTTCAGGAAGACCTGCAAGTTATCTTCAACAAGGCACAATAAGCCTTTTCAGCTATCCCGGAGCCGGGGGGGCAAGCCTCCGGCTCTTTCTCCCTTTTGACATGATTGATGATTGATGATTGAAGATTGAAATCGCATTTCCACACCAGATTTTATCTTCAATCATCAATTCTTAATCTTTCCCGCCCAGGAGTTTCTATTTATGGATGCACTCGATCAACTGCGCACAGCCAAAGTTAAGAAGAAGAAATTTGGCTTTCGCGGCATGAGTAAAAATGCCCGGCGCGAGGCCCTCTATGGCTACGCCTTCATCGCTCCCTGGATTATTGGATTTTTGATCTTTACGTTCATCCCCATGATTGCCTCCATTATTTTCAGCGTCACCGATCTGCGTCTGGATAGCGAGGTTGTGAATTTTGTGGGCCTGCAAAACTACGCCTTGCTGTTCCGGGATCGGCAGGTATGGCAATCCATCATGGTAACTGTGAAGTTTGGGCTTGTTGCCCTACCCGTCGGTATGATCCTGCCCATCTTCCTGGCGCTGCTGATGAATTCCGCCTACCTCTACGGGAAGATGTTTTTCCGCACATTGTTCTACTTCCCCTTCGTCATCCCCTTCGTGGCGGCTATTTTCATTTGGGGAGCCATGTTGAATCCCAGCACCGGCTGGATTAATGAGGCGCTGCGGGCCATCGGCGTCGCAAATCCTCCCAACTGGCTGAACGACACCCGCTGGGTATATCCGGCATTGGTTATTTTAGGATTGTGGGGCATCGGCAATGCTATGCTCATCAATCTGGCTGCTTTGCAGGGGGTTCCCACAGAACTGTATGAGGCAGCGAAGATCGACGGCGCGGGCTGGTGGCGGTCTTTGTGGAATGTGACGATTCCCATGATCTCACCGGTGATTTTTTACAATTTGCTGCTAACGGTGGTGGGCTTGTTTCAGTATTTCACCGTGCCTCTGGTGTTGAATCAGGGGTCGGGCGCACCGGCGGGATCGACTATGTTCTACAACTTGTATCTGTACAAAACCTTTTTTACCTTCCAGAATATGGCTTATGGCGCCACCATGGGCTGGTTCCTGTTTGTGTTGATCATGATCGTCACTCTGGTGTTGTTCTGGTCGGCAAAATACTGGGTATATTACGCTGCTGAGGCCCGTTCGTAAGGAGATGATGGAAAATGGCAAGTAAATCAATTATCAGGGCGAATAAAAACAGACGTATCAATTGGGGCTTCACGGTCCGGGCCATCATCATCACCTTGCTGACAACGCTGATCCTGGCGGGGTTTTTGGCGCCTTTTTTGCAGATGATCTTTATCTCGTTGAGCACCCAGACGCAGATGAGCGCCCTGAATTCCCCGGCCTGGCCCGCTGAACCCCAGACATTCGAATATCAGGGCAAGACCATGGACGTCTACAAGGTTCCCATGCCCGATGGCTCTATCCAGAATTTGGCGCTCTACAAAAAAGGCCGAAAGTCCAGTCTGTTCATCGATCCCCAAAATCCCGATGCCGAACCCATCCAGTGGGAGGGCTCCTGGCGAAAACTGGAACGGGATTGGCATTGGGCGCCTACCTGGAGCAATTACACCGAGGCCTGGAACAAGATCGATTTTCCGCGGTTGTTCTACAACACCACCATGATCGCCCTGATCGGCATCATTGGCACTCTCATCTCCTCGGTGTTGGTGGCGTATGGTTTCGCCCGTTTCCGTTTTCCGGGCCGGGATGTGCTTTTCATCGTTCTTATCTCAACCATCTTCCTGCCCGGCGCCGTCACTATTGTGCCTCTATACACTTTCTTTGTGAAGATCGGATGGGTGGGCACCTGGCTGCCGTTGCTGGTGCCACATTTCTTCTCCAATGCGTACAACGTCTTTCTCCTGCGCCAGTATTTCCTCACCATCCCATTCGATCTGGATGACGCCGCTCGCATTGACGGCGCTGGCCCCCTCCGCGTCCTCTGGTCCATCATCCTGCCCATGTCCTGGCCCGTCATCATCGCGGTGGCCCTGTTCCAGCTGGTCTGGGCCTGGAACGATTACTTCGGCCCCCTGATCTACCTCTCCACCAAGCCGGAGCTCCAGCCCATCGCGGTGGGGCTCTCCTTCTTCAACGGCATCTGGGGCTCTCGCCCGCCCCTCATCCAGGCTGCGGCCATGATGGCCCTGATCCTGCCCGTGCTCATTTTCTTCCTGGCCCAGCGCTGGTTCATCCAGGGCGTGGTCATCACGGGCGTGGAGAAGTAGGCAGTTTTCAGTAGGCTAGTAATCAGTAAAAGGCCAGTAATCAGTAAATCAGTGAACAGTAGGGCGAACATTTTCGATAATGCTCTGCCCTACTGATTACTGCTCACTGTTCACTTTACCACTGGTGTTATGATAACCATCTCCTCTCGCCTCCTGCTCCTTGCCCTGGCGATCTCGCTCCTCCTCATGCTCGGCGTTGCCGCGTGCGGCAGTTCGACGCCTGCCCCCGCGCCGTCGCCCGCGCTGCCCGACACGCCCACGCCGTCGCCCGTCCCGCTCACGGCCACGCCCCTCGCGCCCGCGGCGGCGAAGCCCGCGCCCGCGGGCCCGCTGCCCACCTTCACGCC
>WGCR01000122.1 GCA_015493675.1 Anaerolineae bacterium | reverse complement strand
GGCTCTTTTGGATTTCAGGGGGTTGACTGCTTTTGAGACCTCCGGGAGGTGGACAAAACCGCCCGGCCAAGCCAAAAGTTACTCGTCCACCTCCCGGAGGTCGGGGGACCCCCTGAATTCCTGTTGAGCCGGTCTTTTTTGTTCTGAAGATACAAATTTCGAGCCGGATTTTTGCTTTGCAATAGTTCGCCAACAGCATCCTCAAGTCGGGCGCCTCAGGCCTGCGCCTAAAAAGCCCGAGTTCACTCGGCCAGTGCGCCCGGCTAGCGCCAACTCATTTAGGACGCCCCCAAATTGAAACGCACCCATCCCCCGATGAGTAATTCACCGGGAGATGGAAGATCAGGAGGAGTGCAACGAGCGCGCTTTGTCAGGGGGAAACCATGGGCAGATAAAGATATTGCATTGTCGGCGTCGGCGTTGCTACGGGCGTGGGCGTAGGCACCATGCCCGAAGGCAGTGTGTATTCGAAATACATCTCGGGCAGGCAATCCGGGTTTTTGTGCTGACTGCTGGCCAATGCGTAATTAATCTGCGATCCGGCATCTCCGCGCAGCACCCAGCCAAAGTTCTCGGCATTTCCATTGACAAAATCATTGACATCTTTGGTGATGGTGAACCATGTAGCGTTGCGATCGCCACAACTGCCATCATCGCTGCTAAGAGCCAATTTCTGTTCATCGGTGGGCGTTTGCGCTTGATCCTGAGCCCCTTTCGCCCCGGCAACCTCCCAGGGCTGACCAGTGGCGGCCTGCTGCCAGGTCGCCTGCGACTCTTCCCAATCTCTGAGCAGCCGATAGATCTTTGCCGTCATCGTATAGCGAGAGTTGACCGTGTAGATGCCCAGATAGGAAAGGGAAATCTCCGCCTTTTCGGGGAGCATCTCGTTTACATCAAATCGAATCAGCGGCGATTCAATGTTGCCAGGACGGATATTCAGGGTCTGCAGGTAACCAAAATTATCTGTTGGACGCCATTCACTGATGTAGGTGTCCTGAAACCTCGGATCATTACGCTCCGTTTTTATGAGCAGAGAGAGGGGGACGAACTCTAACCACCCGAAGTCTGCCTGGACGCCCGCAATAGAAGCGCCCTGCCAATTCATGGCAGTGTCAAAAGCCTCTGTTGCTCCATCGAAATCCAAAAGCCCGTAATTGAGGTGCAGTTTCTGGTTGGATGCCAGCTCTCCGCCCAGCATACTGGCCGGAATGGCCGCTTCCAACTGATATCCGTCCGGCGTAATCATTCCTTTGGCCAGCACTGGCCCGCCGGGCGCATCATTGATGGTAATCCGGCCATCGGGCCAGATGCGCAGGGTGAAATCATCGGCGCCCGGACGACTGTCGCCGTCCACATCCACCGAGAGGAGGACTGAATCTCCCTCGACCATGACATCGTCGTAGACATTGACTCCCAGGAACAGATAATCCTTCCACCAACGCATCCTGAAATCGGCGCTGAGATCCGCATCGTTGACAGGGTATTCCCCCTGGACGCTATCGGCGGAGGCGCTATTCAGCTTATACGTTTCATCGCTCGTCCAGTCATCCAGATTCCCATCGATAGTGACATCTCCGACAGACAATCCTTTTTGCGTGGGCTGATTCCTGTCGAACTGAAACAGCGTGAGCGTCCCAAAGGCGCCGGGATCGTCATTCAGGCCCGTTCCCGTCCAGAATATCTGAGAACGATAATCGCTGGCGTCGGGAATAGCGTCATAGAGGGCGATATTGACGCCCAGCTTGCGCAGATGCTCAAAGGCGCCCCCCAAAGCCTCCTGGGGAATGAACGCTTCGATGGCGTATCCATCAGGCGTCGTCGTAATGCCATAATCGGCGGCATCCATGGGGGAACCGTCCAGCTCGCCATCGCCATAGGCGGAGAAGATGAGCGTATGGTCATCCGCCCCAATCACGCCATCCCCCAAACCATCCAGTGCGATTCCGATTTTATCTTTCACCGCACCGTCAACGGTTAGTGTGGCGTCGGTGATCTTGACGCCCAGATAGAGCCCTTTATCATCCCAGCGCAAGCGCACATTGGCGTCCAGATCCTGGGGCGACGGCTTTTCGCCAACGATCGTATCGACATCATCGCTGTTGATATGCCGGACATGCAATGTATTCCACTCACTCAAATCGCCATCGACTTTGTTCAGCCACTGCGGGCTGGCCGAAAGGCGGCGATCCGGCTCGCTGTAGCGAATGATGTCGCCATTCAGACCGGCGGCATACGCCAGATTGCGATCATAAACATCCAGGCCATAAAGATTGGACGTGGTGTGCGCGTCCTGTTTGGTCCAGGTGACGCCGCCATCTTCGGTAAAGATAACTTCGCCATCGAATCCCACAGCCCAACCCGATTCCTCATTGACCATCTCGATCTTTTGCAGGCGCGAGACGTTCTCATCCAGCAACAGGGCTTTCCAGCCATTCTGATCATGGACCGCATCGGGATTGAAGAGGATGAGAGCTTTGAGACAAGGGCCGTCGACAGAGGATTTCACAGTGCATCCAGCCAGCCACACATAATCCAGCTCACCATCTTCATTGACGTCCAGAGCATCCACGCCCGAATTGTAGAAGAAATAGCTGCCGATGTAATAATTTCGCCAATGTCGACCGGCATCTATGGTGTAGGCAAACAGATTCTTCTTCGTAGAGACCGCCCCTTGCCAGGAATTAATCATGTCCAGGTCCAAAAACGTCCGGCCCACGCCATTGTCGAAGGCGCCTCTCCAGTGAATGCCATCCTCGGTATAGTAATTGTAGTTGCGGCTGATAGCGGCGCCTTCCAGGGGCGAGGTCATGGCGATGTCATAAATCGCTTTGCCCCATCCGGGCACAGATTCCCGCGTCCACGTATCACCGCCATCTTTGGTGTGTAGCAACAACTCATTCCGGCCGGCTGCATGGCAATCATTGGGGTCTTCGGGCGCACAGGAAATAGCATGAAGCGTCATCCCGCGGGTGTCTGCACCGGCAGGTGCGATGTCCGGATTGTTTACAAGTTCAGAATGGATTTCTCGCCAGGAATAACCGCCATCCTGGCTTTTCATCATCTGCAGGTCCTGGCCCGTGGCGTAAGCATCTTTTTCTGACGCCGCCGTAACATTATAAAACCAGGGATAAAGACCTGCGATAGGAGCTGACCATTTTACGCCTCCATCGGCGGACTTCCACACAAACCAGCTCGGCTTGTCAGGCGTGACGCCCCAATCCGGGTAAGAGTTCTGGGTCATCACATAACCGCCAGTCCAGATGTGATCCGTATCGCCCATAGCC
>WGCR01000121.1 GCA_015493675.1 Anaerolineae bacterium | reverse complement strand
GCTTATCCACCAACACACCGCTGTGACCATCAGACAAAGATTCATCCACCTCAAGAACCAGAATCTCAGATACGAAGAGATTCAGTCCATCCAATTTCAAAACATCCGTTACCCGGCATTCGATATTCAGAGGGCATTCCTTCAATAATGGCGCTGCGACGCGCTGCGCCGGCTCAGTATGAAGATCGCACAATTCGAGCTTGTTCACGTCTTTCCCCGAATAGATGCCGCAAGAGCGAGCGATGCTGCGCATCTTGGACGTGACAAAATTGACGACGAATTCACCTCGTTTTTCCACCAGTTGGCTGGTGAAATTCTCTTCGAAAATCCCCATCACCAAACGCGAGGGCTCGCCCGGCAAGGGGGTCAGAGAAGCGATGGTGGAGATATTGACATTACCATCATCTTCAAGAACTGTGACCAGTGTTAACGGCATACCATAGTGCAGATATTCGCCAAAATTACCTAAATCAACAGTTTTTCGCATAAGTGCTCTTTCTCCATATTGAATAGAAAATAATAACTCGAAATAATCATGCGACGCGAGTCAAAAGAATAACTCATTATGCCATCATTGCCAAAAAAATCAATGACCTCCTCCCTCATTTTAAGTAAGCTTGCTTCCTGTACAAGATGAAATTCGCACATCATCGACAAAAACTCACCATGGATATCTGATGAGCAATGTCAATTTGCGCGCCATCATTCCAGCGGTGGTGTTATCATTAAGTACACCATCATTCCAAACCACTCATCAACACTTATTCATCAATCCAAAAGGTCCAAACTCACATGCAGAACAAGATACGCGTTGTCGTCACAGGCGTTGGCGCCATCAGCTCCGTCGGGAATGAAGTCGAAACAATCTGGAAGAACGTTGTAGAAGGTCGCCCGAATGTAAAACCCATCACCAGCTTTGATGCTTCTCATCTTAACACCCGTATCATCGCTCCCATTGAGAATTTTGATCCCGCCGATTTTGTCGGCAAGCGGATTGTTCGTCGGTATGGGCGCTATATCTCCCATGCGATGGCTGTCGCCAAACAGGCGATGGCTGATTCGGGCCTGAATCCGGCGGAAGTGGATTCCACACGGGCAGGCGTGATTATAGGCTCTGCCATCGGTGGCGTCAACGCCATGCTGGATGGTTATGACATTTTGAAAGAGAAAGGCGCCCGTCGTATCAGTCCTTTTACGGTGCCTGCCATGCTCATCGACTCCGCTCCGGGCATGATTGCTATCGATTTTGGTTTCCGCGGCAAAAATTTTGGCGTTGTCGGCGCTTGCGCCTCGGGGAATTACGGCGTGGGAGAGGCCTACAACACCATCGTCCATGGTGAAGCAGATGTGATGGTCTCGGGCGGCGTCGAGATGGGTTTCCATGAATTCACGGTCTCGGCATTCGATCGTACAGGGGCGCTTTCTCGACGCAATGACGAGCCGAACAAAGCCTCCCGGCCATTTGAACGCGATCGCGATGGTTTTTTGCTTTCCGAAGGCGCGGCCATCCTGATCCTGGAGCGCCTGGAGCATGCCCTGGACCGCGGGGCAAAGATCTATGGCGAAATTCTGGGTTACAGCGCCAATGCCGACGCGTATCATATTACCGCTCCCCGGGAAGATACTCTGGGAGCCATTGAATGCATCCAACTTGCATTGAAAGATGCAAATCTCAAGCCCGAAGACATCGATTATATCAACGCCCACGGCACCAGCACCCGCTTGAATGATGTGGCTGAAACCAGAGCGATCAAAGCGGTTTTTGGTGATTATGCCTACCAGGTGCCTATCAGCTCTACGAAGTCAGTCACCGGGCATCTTTTGGGAGCAGCAGGCGCCATCGAAACCATTTTTTCGTTACTGTCCATCCGGGATGGCATTATTCCACCGACCATCAATTATGAAAACCCAGATCCGGAATGTGATCTGAACTATACTCCCAACAAGGCCCGTCCAGCGTCATTACGCTATGTCATCAGCAATTCCTTCGGTTTTGGCGGACACAACAGCACGTTGGTGATAGGAGGTTACGAGGATGGTCGATGAGTCGGGCATAATGGCTTTCGGGCGTTATGCGCACATCGTCGGATGGGGCAAGGCTGTTCCCAACCGCGTGGTCACAAACCACGAATTGGAGCAGATCGTCGACACCAGCGATGAGTGGATACGATCGCGCACGGGCATTCATCAAAGGCGCATCGCTGTTGATCCGGCGGAGACCACCGCCACCCTGGCCGCCAAAGCGGCACGCGAAGCCCTGGAGGTGGCCGACATCCCTGCCAGCAAAGTGGACATGATCATCGTGGCGACCTCTTCGCCCGAGCACACATTTCCCGCCACCGCCTGCGCCGTGCAGGATATGATCGGCGCCGTCAATGCTGGCGCCTTCGATCTCAGCGCCGCCTGCTCTGGATTTGTATACGGACTGGGCGTGGCCAAGGGGCTTATCGCCTCGGGTCAGGCCGAAAATGTGCTGGTGATCGGCGCGGAAACGCTCTCCCGCATTACCGATTGGTCAGACAGAAACACCTGCGTGCTGTTCGGGGATGGCGCAGGGGCTGTGCTGGTGCAAAGCAGCCCAGTGCCCGGCGGCATCCTCGCCACAGAGATGGGTTGTGATGGTTCGGGCGGCGACCTGCTCATCCTCCCCGCAGGGGGAAGCAAAATGCCCGCAACCCTGGAAACAGTGGCTTCGGGCCAGCACTTCATCAAGATGAATGGCCGCGCCGTCTACCGTTTCGCCACCCGCATCATGGCCGAAGCCACCCGTCGCGTTCTCAGCAAAGCCAACCTCACCGTTGATGACATCGATCTGGTGATCCCCCATCAGGCCAATGAACGCATCATCGCCGTTTCGATGCGCAACCTGAAATTGCCGGAAGAAAAAGTTTTCAGAAATTTGCAGTATTACGGCAACACGTCCACCGCCTCCATCCCCATCGCCCTGTACGAAGCGCTGGAGCAAGATCGTATCAAACCAAACGACACCATTGTCATGGTGGGCTTTGGAGCCGGCCTCACCTGGGCGGGCACAGCCATCAAGTGGGGCGTGCCCACAGAGAAGGAAACATCTCTCTGGCGCGCAAGTCAGCGCTCCGCCAGCTATGGTCTGGCCAAAGCCAGATCGCAATGGCTGCGTCTCAGTCACCTTTTGGGCAGCAATCTTGTCACGGAAGATGGCGAAAGCCTGGCTCAAGCCCTTTCAAATCGCCTGGAAGACTGGCGAAAACAGCTCGAATCCGACGAAGAAGAGGAAGAACAACGGCATGACCCAAAGCAGGAAAAGCCTTCACTTCCCAACGGGACGTCCAGCAGTGACGAGTCCTGACAGGCTTCCAGGGGCTTATCAATAAGATGCCGCAACACTTGCCAATCTGACCTGCCAGAGGAATCTGTCAGGTTGGTTGCTCGCCCCTCCTGAGCGGGCCTGTCCTTCGGGGCAGGCCCTTTTTTTCTTGACGAGTGTGCGAGAGTGCGCTACGATAGCTGTCTCTTATACACATCTGACGCT
>WGCR01000120.1 GCA_015493675.1 Anaerolineae bacterium | reverse complement strand
TCCCAGAGCTGCTTGAGGGAGACGTGATCGGCTCCGCCCCACAGGTTGTAGCTGTCCATTTCCATACGCAGCCGGGTGGCGCTGTAATGGGTGATGAGCAGTTCTTCGCTGATGAGCTTCTTGCTCACCCGCTCGGCCAGCGCCCCCTGGCCCGACACGCGATTCTCCTCCCAATCCACCTCGGATTTTTGGGCGTCGAATTGCTCGGGAACCAGCACCAGCGTATAGGTCTCGGCGATGCGCGCGTCCACGGTCTCATCCGCCTGATCCCGCTGAGTCCGGGCCTGGTTGGTCTGAAAGGCATTGAGGTTGAGCATCTCCCGCTCATCGTAGATGGATTTCCAGGCCAGGTAACGGCGGATGGCCTCTTCCAGATCACCGAGGCGCTTGCTGTCCGCGGCCAGGAAGACCAGCATATTGCGATTGATCCGCGGCCCGCTGCCCCGTTGATCCAGCAGCAACTGGGCCTGCTGGCGGGCGGGGCTGTTGCTGTTGCGGTAGGTGTGGGGATATTCGGGGCCCAGGATGACCAGGCGAACGGCGTCCTCATCGGGAACGTCGCCGAGGCTTTCGGGGGCGGTGTGAACGGCAGCGAAGTCGCCGCGACGCCGCTCCTGGCGCAATCGCTTTTTCAATTCCGCCCAGATCTCATCATCGCGATAGTCCGCCGCCCGATCCCGGGCCAGACGGGTGACGCTGGGCTGGGTGCTGAACCAGTAGCGATTGCCATCGACATAGAGATGGGTGGTCTCGTTGGCCAGACGCCGCAGCGCGTCGCCAAAGGTGGCGATGCTCTCGCCCGGCTGCACGCATCCCAGCTTGATGTGCCGGTCATCCAGGCCCGGATTCGCGGCCTGAGCGATGGGTGCGGAGCCCAGGAAGATGGTGCGGGCCACGCGACGGCTGGCGGAGTAGCGTCCCAGGTTGGGATTGGCCCGATCCAGCTTCAGGGGCGCGGAGTTGGGGCCATCCACATCAGCTTCGAGGATGGGCGCCCAGTTGTCCTCCAGATAGCGGGTCATCTCCCGCTGCACGTTGGAGTCATCCATCGGGATCATGCCGGGCATGATCAGCAGGCTGGCGTCGTTGCGTTCCCACAGGGAATGGATGACCGCGGCCATCAGCCGCAACACGCCGCGGGTGCGCTGGAATTTCTCCAGGCTGGCCCAATCGCTGTAAAGGCGGTCGAAAAGCTCGGGATGGATGGGGTAGGCCGCCCTCATGCGGCGTTTGTAGTCTGATTCGCGGCACTCGCCCGGAAATTCATCGGCCTGATTTTGATACATGCGCACGTAATGCCCGATGACCGCATCCCGTAGGGCGAATTTGCCGGGATCCGCAATGGTCTGGAAGAGACGACGGCGTACGATCTCGAAGCTCTCCTCCGCGGTGGCGGGCCGCCAGGTGGCCTCGATGCGCCCGAAGGTGTTCTTCAGCCGTTTCAGGGCCTCGCGGCCGCCCTCGCCCCCGATCTCGATATCAGATGCGGGGAGGCTGGCCACCAGCATGGCGTTGGGCACTTGTTTGATGGCCTCGGTCAGGGACTGGACGAAGCTGATGTTGGCGTCGAAAGAGCCGGCGGGAAGATCGTGCTTCTTGTAGGTCTGGCGGATGAACACCACCCACTCATCGATGAGGATGACCGCGGGTGCAAAGCGTTTGAGCATGGTTTGTAGCAGGTTGGCGCCAGGGCTGGTGCCATGCCGGTCGGAATCCTGGATCATGGCGAAGGCTTCGGCGCCGCCCAGTTGCCAGGCCAGCTCGCCCCACAGGGTGTGAATCTCGGTCACCCCATCGGAGGCGAGATGAGTTTCGCCCGGAGAAAGATGAGAGCCGACCAGAACGATGGGTTTGGCCGTGGGGATGGCGTTCATATCGAGCTCGGCCAGGATGTCTTCCACGCCCGGCAGCTTGGCTGCGTCCACGCCCGAGAAGAGATGATAGAGCGCCAGCATGGAGTGGGTTTTGCCTCCGCCGAAATTGGTCTGCAATTCCACCACGGGATCGCCGCCCCGACCGCTGAGGCGCAGCAACGCGGTGCGAAGCAACTCCCGCAGGCCCTCGGTGAGATAGGTGCGGCGGAAGAACTCCTCGGGGTCCACGTATTCGGAGGAGGTGGCGGTCTTGTAGTAAACCGCAGCCAGATCCGCGGCGAATTCGGCCTGCTGATACTGGCCCGAGGCCACATCGGGATGCGGGGTGACGATCTCCCGCCAGGCGTGCAGGCCGCCCTGGGGCTGGCCCGAGGTGGGGGCCACCGCCACCTTGCGGCGCTCGCGACGGGCCTCCTCCTCGAAGCGGAGGCGCAGCAAGTCCTGCTTCATCCGCTCCACTTCCTGGGCCTGGGAGGCGGAGATGGCGGTGAGCAGACGGGCGATGCTGTCCAGCGCCCGATAGGTGTCATCGGTGGAGAAGGATCGCTGATGCGCCCATTTGTTGCGCCATTCCCGGATTTCACTGACCAGACTGCGCTCGGAATGCCCGAGGATGTCACGGAAGACGTTGTTCCATTGGTCCCACATGACAACCAGCAGCGCCTGGGCGTCGGTGACATCCGCTTCGGTGAGATTTTGGCGACGCAGGGAATAGCCGGCCTGGGTGAGCCATTGGCTGCTGTATTCTCGTTCCATCTCCCGCTTGACAAAGGGCGCGAGCCCGTCTCGCAGCAGTTCCAGGGCTTTGCCGACGCGGTCTCGATTAGTTATGGCCATATGAATGTCTCTCCATCATTAAGCTGCGTAAGCATCTTCGAAAACATTGGAATTGTAAATTGCTCCGAGTTCTGTCAACTTATATTCTAAAGGGAGTTCAGCATTTTGTTTCCTTACGACTTGCTCCCAATTATGCCGACTAAGTTCAATATGAAAAGCCCTGGCCTTGTTGAATTTTGCCATTTTAGTCCAACAATTGATACGCACATTGTCAACTGATGTAAAATTCCTGAAGACCCTATCTAATATATCTTGCGTGAGTTCCGTCATCTGTTTTCGATTAGGTATGTCTTCCCAAAGATCGATATTGATCGTCTGTCCTTGCAGTGATTCTTCCGTTTGCGAAACGCCATACGTCATTACTTCCATGCCATGAATCGAGGTAGCGCCACCTAGGATTTCTGCAAGACGGTAGCATATTTTTTTCTGATCTTCATCCAGATGTTCAGGGCATTGTTGTTCTGGGGATTTAACAATCGGTTTTTGTGATGCTACCTTTAGTTTTAGAGGGGCCATGAGAGTGTTGGCAGCAAAAAAAAGATAATAGACTTGGGCAAATGCTTGGATCGAGACTGTAACGGCTAGAATGATTAACAATTGCGCTACAACGCCACCGGAAAAAGACCACGATGCGGTACCCTCAAATCCATGAAAAATAGCATCACCAATATGCGATATTTTATCAAAATAGCGCTCAACACGAAATGAGAACTCGGTTGAAGTTATGGGCAGTATCCGCGATAGCAGTACAAGTACGAGAGCGACGAGTCCTGTGATTAGAAATCCACGAAGACTAAGCATTGTTTGCAATAGCACCTTCTTTTCACGTAGCCCAGCGCGTGTACTATCTTTCTCCCATGATGTTATTCCCGGTACTATGGCCTGAATCGCAAACACCAGTGTGACAAATGTGATCAGAAGTCCTGTAAACATTACAAGCAACTCATTGATCGAATCCCGACTAAACACCGATCCAGCAATTCCAGGCGTCTGTAACACAATTGTGACAACATAAGCACCATACAGAATTCGATGGCGTAATGAAATTGAAGGTGCTTCTCCTGTCACTGACTCAACTTGATCAAGCCTCCGATAGTGGCTTCTGCTAACAATTATTACAAATGTAAAGGCTGACCAGATGGCCAGACCAAATAGCCATAACAGCTCATGTGAAAAAACAAATACGAAAAATAAGCCCATGCCCATTGTCAATACATACTTAGAGAAGCTTTGATCAAGGCTTCCAAAAGTTGGACTTTTGAGTAGTTGTGAGACAGGTATGACGAACAAGAAAAACGAATACACTGTGCCCCAAATAAATCCATATGCTAACCACAACAAAAAAGTGGCCCAAATGATCGCTGAGAGCTGATAGCGACGTATCTTAACGGCGCTCAGAAAGTAAGTTGGTAACCATAGAAGCACAATGTACCATGCCGCAATGCCCGCAATTTCTCCGACCAGTTCCGATAATTGTTTGGATGTTATCCAAAGTATAATACAGAGAAAAATGTAAACAGCGATGGCCAACCATAAATGATGAAGGTCGTTTTTCAAAAAAATTTTACTCTTCCACGCCTCCCCTTTGCTTTGATCTTTTCGAGGCGTTTTATCAAGAGCAGGTGAAAGTTTTTGGGAAAGCGCATGTAGGCCTAGACGAAAGACCGTATCTTGCTTGGAGAATAAAGCTTCTACCAGCTCCATCTGAGAAGCGTCAACCGTACTTTTGGATATGAAATGAAAAGCTTGCTTTATCGTTTCCTTTATCAAATCAGCTAATTCCTCTTGTGCTTTTTTATTGTTCGGTGTGACAAGAAGGCTCCAGAGCTCATCCCAAAGACGGAGACAATGTTCAATATCTGAATCTAACAATGACGGGCGTCCTTCATGCTTGTTTACTTGTTCCCATGCGGACTGAATTTTGTTGAGTTGTTGTCGCAACGCCTCTCTGCTCGACTGAGATGTGTCGCAAACACATGTAATTTGCCGAACAGTACGTCGACGCGTGAGATCCCCGTCAACTTCCATTTGGCGTATTCCTAATAAACGTACTTGCTCGTCAATTTGCTGGCTCATATCACCAATAATTTAGAAGATTAATTGACTCTGCGTCGGTGTCGTGCGGCGGATGTCTTCGGTCAGGCGCCCGATCTCGGGCCAGGCCACCACCAGTGCGTTGTAGGGCAGCGCCTCCTGCGCCCAGCCCTTGCGCTCGCAGATGCCGTACAGCCGGTAGGCCAGGTCCCGGGCCCGCTCGCCCCGGTCTCGTAGCCTGACCAGCAGCCGGGCCGCGGCCTCCTCGCCCTGGTTCTGCATAAAGCGGATGAGGTGCTGCGCGATCTCCCAGTCGGTGAGACGGCGTTCGGTATCCGGGTCCCAGTCGGGATTGAGTTCGTCGCGGCGGAGCAGGCGCACCTTGCCCGCGCGGGCTTCGAGGATGCCCGCCTGCACCATGCCCGCCACGCTGGTGTTCTTGGCCTTGGACAGGGTCTCGGCGTCGCCGAAGGGGCCGGGCTCGAAGCCGAATTGCTCGAACCAGGCCAGGGCCCAGCGGGTGTCCGCGTCGTATTCGCCCTCCTGCTCGGCCAGATATTCGTCCAGGGCCTGATTGATGAGAGCCAGGGCGGTGCGCACGGACATGGGGGAGCCGTCCGCCTCCAGCACCCGGCTATAGCGGGAGAAGATGGCCATGCCCGGCCCGATCGCGGCCTGGGCCATGTCCACGGGGGCGATGGTGCCCTTTTGCAGCTCGCGCAGGGCCGCGGGCAGCTCCCGCTTCAGCGCCCGCATGAACTCGCGGCGGGTGGTGGCGGGCGCATTTTCGGGACGCGGGCGACAAGCTAAGACCACAGAAGAAGCCAATGCACCGATGCCTTTTTTCAAGCTAGTAACCAATTCCGTTCGCATGGGCCAGGTGCCAGTAATCTGAAATCCAGACCGAATCAATCCTTCCAACATTGTTTCCCACCCGGTCGAAGATCGTTCATCATTTTGCTTATTTTCTGCCTGTTTAAACGCATAATACACTGTGATGGGGTATTGGAAGTTTGCAATCAGCCGAAATTTCTGAAATGTATTCCTTAATCCTTTCTCAAAATAATTACGAGCTTCGTCTTTGCTTTTGAATCGATATGGAGACGCAACCAGCTCAGTAGCTTTCGGAACTAAAATTGTAGTGAAAAGTTCGGGATATAGTTTGTTTAAGGTATGTTTTTGCCATACGTAGAAATAATCAGAAAGATCAGCATATGCTATGTTGTCGTAATAGGGCGGATCGGTTGAAATACATAAATTTGACAAGTCGCCCAATTCGGTTGCATCGCGTTGTGCAACCTTGCCGGGGGCAACAACTTTTTCAGGCAACCTGTTCAATACTTCGGCTAGACTAATAAAAGTCAGTACAAAGCCACCACCAGCTTTGGACATAGGATTCGCCTCGGCAAAATCCCATGTCATTGGAATTGCTTGACGTGAAAAAGCTTGCGTCAAACGATCAGGATTAGCCTGCCAAGTAGCTAATGTGCAGTTGGTTAAGGTGCTTTTGTCTATACCAAACGCTAAATACGTTGTTACAGCATCAGCATAGGCCCTAGCACGATCCGCATCCAGACCTGCGGCCCGGGCATCCGCCTGCACTCGCTCCCGAGCCTTGCCCATCAGATCGCTGAAAGTGGTCAGGGCCACCAACTGGCGATCGGTGAAGAGGTCACCGAATGTTTCCATGCCGTAGAGAGGAGCGCTTACTCTGAGCTTTCCCTGAAGTTGTTCCGTTGGTTTCCAATTAGGTTTGGCTTTCTCAGCAATTGCAACATGCTTGTTAGAAGGGGCGAAATACACGCGGCCGCGTTTGCCTGCTGCAACGATTGCCATAAGCTTCTCATGCATCCGGCCAGATTGCCCTTCCTGGCGTACATACGTCAAAGGCACTGGCGTGCCACAGGCAATACAGGCAGCTCCTTGGCGGTTCACGGTCCCATCTCGGGGCACCCCCTCGCCCATCTTCACCTCAAAGTCGACAACGGGCGGGTGCTGGCTACGGTCGACCACCGGCTCCACCCAGGCCTTCTTGCCCTTCTTCTTCGACAGCCAGAAGGAACGCACCAGGGGCATCTCCGCGCCGCAGGCGGGGTTGGGGCAGGTGACGGTGCGGGCCCACAACCAGGCGATGACGGTGAGCTTGTCGCCCGGTTTGTAGCCCTGGGCCTTGAGGTCGGGCCGACGGGCCAGCAACTCGTCGGTGATCTCGTAGGGCGGGTACAGGTGTCC
>WGCR01000119.1 GCA_015493675.1 Anaerolineae bacterium | reverse complement strand
AAGCTACCCGTCCAGCTTCCGGAGGTCGGAACACTCCACAAAATCCGGTTGAACCCCGTTTTTCTTTACGCCCCAAGAAAGGACCCCGACGCGTGATGCCGTCGGGGTCTTTCCCTGCCATGGCGAGAGAGGGGAGAGGTTTAACTGGTGACCATAGTGGATGGCAGGCGAACAAGGATGGGATTGCGCGCGGCCCGGACTTCGTCCAGCCGTCGGGTGGGCGCGTTGACAGGCGCTTCGTGTAACAGATCGGGATGGGTGCGGGCTTCGTCCGCGATTCGGTCTAGCGTCTCCAGGAATCCGTCCAGCGTCTCTTTGTCTTCCGTCTCGGTGGGCTCTATCATCAGGGCTTCGTGGACAATGAGGGGGAAATAGATGGTGGGGGGATGATAGTCGTAATCAATCAGACGCTTGGCGATGTCCAGGGTGTGCACGTCATCGGCCCCCGCCAGTTTGCCCTGGGCAACGGTTTCATGCATGCAATGACGATGGCCGTATGGTATTGGATAATCGCCCATTTGTAAAATGCGGGCCTGCATGTAGTTGGCGTTCAATACCGCCATCTCGCTGACCTGACGCAAACCGTCAGCGCCGTGCATTTTAATGTAGGTGTAGGCCTTGACCATGACCCCGAAATTACCGTGGAAGCTTTTCATGCGGCCAATGCTCTGCGCAGGCTGCTTCCAGATGTATTCGTCACCCTCGTCGCTTAGCGCAACGACTGGCCCGGGCAGGAACTCGGCCAGCTCAGCCGTCACGCCTACCGGTCCGGAGCCGGGACCGCCGCCGCCGTGAGGCGTGCTGAAGGTCTTGTGCAGGTTGAAGTGCATCACGTCGATGCCCAGATCGCCGGGGCGGACGATGCCCATGATGGCGTTGAGATTGGCGCCGTCGCCATACACCAGACCGCCAGCCTCATGCACCAGGCGGGCCACCTCCACCAGATGGGATTCGAACAGACCCAGAGTGTTGGGATTGGTGATCATAATGCCGATGACTTCGTCATCCAACGCCCCTTTCAGAGCCTCGATGTCCACGTTGCCATCCGCATCGCTGGGAATTTGTACTGCGGTGAATCCGGCCATGGCGGTGCTGGCGGGATTGGTGCCGTGGGCAGAGTCGGGCACCAGAATCTTGTGGCGCTGGGTCTCGCCGCGAGCCAGTTGCGCCGCCCGCATGATCAACACGCCGGTGAATTCGCCATGAGCGCCGGCCGCGGGCTGCAACGACACCGCGTCGAAACCAGCGATCTCCGCGATCATCTGCTGCAAATCATGCATCAACCCCATGGCCCCTTGCACTGTTGCCGGGTCTTGCAGGGGGTGGATGGCCGCGAAGCCGGGGAGACGCGCGGTCCACTCATTCACCTTGGGATTATATTTCATGGTGCAGGAGCCCAGGGGATAGAAGCCCTTGTCCACCGCATAATTCTTCTGGCTCAGGCGCAGATAGTGGCGGGCCACCTGGGGCAGGCTGAGCTCGGGTAGCGGCAGCTCATCCCGCAGGAATTCGGCGGGGATGGGGGTCTCAGGCACATCCGGGGCGGGTAAATCCACGCCGGTGCGACCGGGCCTGCTCAGATCATAGATATAGTCGTCGTATTTCACAGCGTCACCTCCAGCCGGATCATGGGAGCCGCAGCTTCGCCGAGTGCGGTTACCAGGTCGTCGATTTCTTCGCGAGCGTTCATCTCGGTTACGCACAGCAACATGGCGTCACCCAGATGCGGATACTCCTGACTCAGATCATAGCCGCCGATGATGCCGTATTCTTCCAGGAGATATTGGTTGATTTCGGCCACGGGCCGCGGGCATTTGACCACGAATTCCTTGAAGAAGGGCTTGTCACCCACCACTTCGTAGCCATCCAGTTGGGCGATTTGTTGGGCCGCGTAATGCGCCTTATGCCAACTCAGCTCCGCCACCTTGCGCAGGCCGTGTTTGCCCATGGCAGCCAGATACGCGGCTGCGGCCAGGGCGTTCAGAGCCTGATTGGAGCAGATGTTGCTGGTGGCTTTCTCGCGACGGATATGCTGCTCGCGAGTGGAAAGGGTGAGCACATAGCCTTTTTTACCATCGACGTCGATGGTCTCGCCCACCAAACGCCCGGAGCTTTTGCGCACATATTTCTGACGGAAGGCAAAGATGCCCAGATAGGGCCCGCCGAAACTGACGCTGTTGCCCAGAACATGCCCCTCGGCGGTGACGATATCTGCACCGTAGTCTCCCGGCGGCTTTAGCAGGCCCAGGGCGATGGGATCGGTGGCCACGGCCAGCAGTGCGCCTTTGGCATGCACCGCATCAGCCAGATCCTGCATCTCTTGCGGCGTGTGGAGCTGTCCCAGAAAGTCGGGGTTTTGCACGATGACCAGCGCCGTATCCTTGTCGCAGAGATCGATGAGGGCGTGAAAATCATTGCCGTCCAGCTCATCGCCGATGATTTTCATCTCCATGCCCTGGGTGTAGGTGCGCAACACTTGCCGGTATTGAGGATGTAAGCTGGGGGAGACGACGATGGTGCGGCGTTTGTGGCGCAGGACGTTGACGGCCATGATCGCGGCTTCGGCCACGGCTGTGGCGCCATCATAATGCGAAGCATTGACAACTTCCATGCCGGTCAGCGCCGCCACCATGCTCTGATACTCGAAGGCGGCCTGTAATGTTCCCTGGCTGATCTCGGGCTGATAGGGGGTGTAGGCGGTGTAAAATTCACCGCGGCTGATCACTGTGTCTACAATGGCTGGCACGAAATGGTTGTAGGCGCCCGCGCCCAAAAAGCTGGCAAATTCTCGCAGATTGGCGTTTTCGGCCGCCATCATATCCAGCTCGCGCATCACTTCCATCTCAGTCATGGGCTGGGGCAGATCGAGTTGGGGATAACGCACATCGGCGGGGACGTCGGCGAACAGCTCGTCGATGTCCTGAATGCCGATGACCTCCATCATCGACCGACGCTCAGCCTCGGTGTGAGGAATGTAGCGCATTTTTAGTGCTCCCTGGTGGCGTTGAATGCCTCATAGGCGGCCGCGTCCATCAGCTTATCCAGCTCGGAGAGGTCGCTGGCTTTGACTTTGAAAATCCAGGCGCCGTAGGGGTCTTCGTTGATGACCTCGGGCGCGTCGTCCAGAGCTTCATTCACTTCCACGATCTCGCCCGAGACGGGGGTGAGAATGTCGGAGGCTGCTTTGACCGATTCGACGGTGGCCACGGCGTCACCGGCGCTGACTTCATCGCCGACTTCGGGCAGTTCGACATAAACGATGTCAGAAAGTGCATCCTGGGCGTAATCACTGATGCCGACGACGACGATGTCGCCTTCGGCGCGGGCCCATTCATCGGTTCCTGCGTATTTCAGGGTGGGATCGTATTTGAGAGTCATGGGATGTGCTCCTTGTAGGGGAGGGTGGGGATTGGATATTTGGATATTGGAAATTTATTGAGATTCGTGGAGATTCATCGAGATTGAGATGGTTTCCACAACCTTCAACCTGGAATCTTCAGTTTTACCGCCGATAGGCAGGGATATAGAAGGGACGTCGCACCACTACGGCTTTTTTGGGCTTGCCGCGGATGATGACTTCCAGTTCCGTGCCGAATTTGTTATAGCCGCGGGGCACATAGGCCAGGGCCAGGAATTTCCCCAGGGTGGGGGATTTCATGCCGGTGGTGACCCAGCCGATGATTTTTCCATCCTTGGCGATATCATAGTGCTCGCGCGGCACGCCTTTGTCGATCATCTCCAGGCCGACCAGCAGCATGTCTGCTTTTTCCAGCTTGGTCTTGAGCACCGCTTCCCGTCCGATCCACGGGCCTTTATCCCAATCGCACACCCAGCTCAGACGGGCGCCAACGGGCTCGACCCGGGCGTTGATCTCATGGCCGTACAAAGGCAGGCAGGCCTCGAAGCGCAGAGAATCGCGGGCGGCCAGACCACAGGCCAGCATCCCGTCCTCCTTGCCCGTCTCCAGCAGCAGCTCCCACATGGCGATGGCTTTCTCTTCGGGGAAGAAGAGCTCGTAGCCATATTCGCCGGTGTAGCCGGTGGCCCCGACAAGCGTGTCGATGCCGCCAATCTGGATTTTGGCTGCGGTGTGGAAAGCCACCTGATTCAGGTCGCAATCGGTGAGTTTTTGTAAAACAGCCTGCGCTTTCGGCCCCTGAATCGCCAGCATGTAGGTGGGGTCCGAAATATCGACGATGTCGGCGTCGAAGCCCACGATGTGGGTGTCCATCCAGAAGATGTCTTTGTCGCGATTGTCGGCGTTGATGACGATCATCCACTCCCCGTCGGGCAGCTTGTAGATGAAGATGTCATCGACAAAGGTCCCGTCCTGATAGCAGAGATAGCTGTATTCTGCATCCCAGTCTTTCATCTGACTCACATCGCGGGGTTGGATGTATTGCAGAAAAGCTTCGGCGTCAGGCCCGATCAATCTCACCTGGCCCATGTGATCGATGTCGAAAAGACCGGCGGCGTTGCGCACGGCGTGATGCTCGGCCATGGGGCCGGTAGGATACTGCACCGGCATTTCGTAGCCGGCGAAGGGAACCATGCGCGCGCCCATGGCAACGTGCACGTCGTAAAGGGCTGTGCGTTTCAGTTCAGACATTTTGTGCCTCCCATTGCCAAAATGGCATGTGTTTGGCCCGAGACATCCGGGCGTTTTGTATGACAGAGTTCCCGTGAATGCTCTGTCCTGGCGCCTGAGAGATTGGCCGTGAAGGCTTTCCCCGTCGGTGGAGGCTGCATTATCTGGCAGTCTCACTCTCCAGAGCCGCTGTCAGCGTGCGATCCTTTTGCCTGAGAGATTCACCATCGGGTTGGGAGGCCCTGTTGGCTTGCCCCTTCGGCGGTCGGCAGGTGAAAGATTAATGATTAAGTGGCGATATAAGCAATCGCCTGCTTTAATCATGAGCCATTGATCATCAACCATTGCTTCCTGACCGACGCTCTCTCGCACGCGTCATCCAGCACTATGAATTTGTGGCCGGTTCAACGGTGAGCCGACTGCCCAAGTTTAGCATTGGATGCAAAATACGTCAATTCAGGGGCCGGGCGTGGCGCAGAATTACTGGAGCAGCGGAAACGGCTGGACGTCCGGGAACAAAAAACACCCCGAAGGATTGACCTCCGGGGCGTTTGTTTAGCAGGGGGTGATGCCGGGGTTAGGGCTGATTTTCAGCCAGGATTTCGTTGGCGTCTTTCTCAAGCTGGGCCAGAGTTTCGCTCACATCAGCGCCTTCGAGGATGGCGTTGTAGGCTTCGGAAACCTTGTTGCGGACCACGTCGTAACCGGCCACGGGCGGCTCGACTTTGCCGTACTTCAGCAAGCCGAAAGCGGTGGCGTAGGCGGGATTCTGGGCGAAGTAGTCACCCAGCTCGGCGGCGGTGGATTTGCGCACGGGGAAGTAGTTGCTGATCTGCGCCCATTGCGCCTGCTGCTCGGGCTCGGTGAACCATTTGACGAACAGCCAGGAAGCCAGTTGTTCTTCATCGGTAGTCTTGGGGATGCTCAGGCTGGCGCCATAGATGTCCACCACGGGATCGGGGGTGGTGTGAGGCAGGGCGGCCACGGACCAGTTGAAACCGGCGCCGTCGCTGACAGCGGACTTGTAGTAGGGCAGACCGGAAGAGGAGCCAATGGTGAAGAGCAGCTTGCCTACGCCGAAGTCGCTCTGATCGCCATATTTCTCGGCGATGATGTCGGCGCAGCCTTCCTTGTACAGGTCCTGCATGAATTTCATGGCGTCCTCAGAGGCGGGCGTGTCATAGGTGTAGGCGCTCATGTCGGGCGTCATCAGGTCGCCGCCGCGGCTGAAGACCATGGAAGCAAAGCGGGAAGCGTCCGTGGAGATCTCATAACCCATGGGTTTGGCGTCGGCCGGGCCTTTGGAGAAAGGCTGTTTGGTGGCGGCGCAGGCCATCTCGCGGAATTCATCCCAAGTGGTGGGCGGGCCATCGTAGCCCAGTTCTTTCAGCCAGTCGGCGTTGTAGTACATCACCTCGATGGAGCGGTTGGGGGGGAAGCCCAGGCGCATACCGCCGAACTGCTGGCTGATGTCGGCGTTCAGGAAGGCGGGGAAGAAGTCGTTGAGCTCTTCATCGCTGAAGCCCCATTTCGGGCTGTGTACGTACTGGTTCATGTCGACCAGAGCGTCGGCAAGCTGATAGCTGGCGGACTGATTCTGATAAGCCACGACCAGGCTGGGAACCTCGCCCGAGGCGATGGCGGCCAACATCTTCTTGTAGATTTCGCCGTAATGACCCTGGTACTCGCCATTGACGGTGATGCCCCATTCGTTGTTGGCGTTGAAGTTGTCGATCATTTTCTTCAGGCCTTCTTCGCGAGCGCGGCTATGCTGGTACCAGTAGGTCACGGTCTGGCCGCTGGGATCCACGTCAGCCAGAGGATCCATTTCCTCGGCGCTGGGCGTGGGGGTGGCCACGACTTCTTTCTCGACAACCTCGGTCACCTTGACTTCTTTCTCGACGACTTTGGTGACTTCTTTCTCGACCACAACGGTTTCCTTGACCACCTGCGGGGTGGGTTGGGAACAGGCTGACAGCACGAAGACTGACAGCAACAGCAGGGTGAGAAGGATAAAGATGCGTTTGTTCATGAGTTGCGTTCTCCTCCTAAAGAGATTGAGTGAGATAGGAAATTAACAACGTGATTTATGCAAGCGCCATGGGCGAACTGCAACGAAATTATACAATTGGCTGTCGGGAATTAGCAATTAGCTGTCAACCAATCTTAGCCTTTGAGGCCCGTGGTGGCGATGCCCTCGGTGAATTGTTTCTGGGTGAAGAAATAAAGCAGCAACACTGGGGCCGTGGTGATGACTGCACCCGCCAGCATGAGCTGCAATTCGGGCCCGGCTTCAGAGATGAAGCTGTAAAGACCAACTGCAATAGGCCGCCAGTCCGGCTTGCTGGTGACCACCAAAGGCCACACCAGCGCATTCCACGAGCCGATGAACTGGAAGATGATGACGGTGAAAAGCACGGCTTTGGACAAAGGCATCACTACCTGCAACATGAACCGCACGTGCCCGGCCCCATCGATGCGGGCCGCATCCCAGAGTTCATCCGGAATTTGGGCGAAGAACTGGCGCATGAGGAAGATGGCGAAAACGCTGGCCATGAAGGGAATGGTCAGCGAGGGCCAGTTATTCAGCCACGGCAGGCCGATGGGAGCCATGAGTTTGTTCAATTGGTTGACAATAAGGAAGTTGGGGATCAGCAGGATGGTTTCGGGGATCATCATCGTGGCCAGGAAGACCGCAAAGATGGCTTCCCGCCCCGGAAATTTGATCCGGGAAAAAGCGTAAGCCGCCAGCACGCAGACAATGAGCATCCCGATGATGGTAATGGTGGTGATCTGTACGCTGTTTACGAAATACTCATTGAAATTCGCCTCATTCCAGGCCTGCACATAATTTTGCAGACCGGCAATGGGGTCTCGCGGAAGCAATTTACGATTCAGCATCTCCCCGCGGGTGAGCAACGAGCCCAGAAGCATGTACACAAAGGGCGTGAGGGCGACGAGCGCCCCGAATGTCAGAATAAAGTACAACAGGATACGTCCGACTTTGTATCGATACCAGAAAGAAACGTGCTGTTTTTCGACCTGCTGTGCTGGGAGCGTCTGATTAGCCATAGAACACCCTCCGTTGGGCGATGCGGTTTTGGACGAAGGTCAGAGTTAAAATCACAAGGAACAGCACCATAGCTATGGCTGAAGCGTAGCCAAACCGGGTAGAGAGATAGAATTGATCGAAGATGTAAAGGCTGGCCGTATCCACTGTGCCCTGGGCGGCGGGTTCGCGCATGACCAGCACGTGGTTGATGGCCTTGAAGACGCCCATCACCGTGATGATGGTGAGAAAATAAATGGTGGGCGAGAGCAGGGGCAGGGTCACATGCCGGAAGATGTGCCAGCGATTGGCGCCATCGATCTCCGCTGCTTCGTACAGATCGGAAGGAATGGCCCCTAAGCCGGCCAGGAAGATGACCGAGTTGTAGCCCACGAACACCCAGAGGTTATAGAGCATGATGGAGAGCAACGCCAGTGAGGGCCCGGCCAGGATGAAGGCGAGGAATGAATCCACGCCCATGGTTTTGAACACTTCCTGCAGATTGACGCCGAAATGCCCGAAAACCAGCTCCCAGATGCCGTGAGGCTCTTGCAGCCATTTCTGCGGCTCGATGCCCAGAAGGCCCGCAAGTTGATTGGCGATGCTTTCGGGCCTGCGGGAGAAAATAGCCCGGAAGACGCCGGCCGAGGCCACGGTAATGGTCACGTAAGGCATGAAATAAATCATGCGATACATATCCTTGCCCTTGATTTTCTGATAAAGCATCACGGCCAATAATAATGCCAGTCCCAACTGCATGGGCACGATGCCTACAGCATAAAAAACGGTCACCACGAAGGCCTCGTACATTGTTTGATCCCCACTTTCGATCATCTTCCCCAACCCCGTAAACATCCCCCAGGCGCCGGCAATAAAGACGATTACAGCGAGAAACTTGACGACCATTGCCCAGGTGCGTCGCTCCCTGGTCATGCTTTTCCATAGATACCAGGACCCTATCAGCAAGGCGACGCCAATCGCGAACCAGAGAATGTCCTTGGGATCCCCCAAGGCCTTGGTATAATTTTTCAACCCCAGGAACGGCCCCTTTTTGATACGCCACCGATGCAGACTGATGTATACAGCGTAAAGCAGTGGAAAGAGACCGAATACGGTGAGCAACACAGTAGCCGGGGTGATGAAAAGATAACCGATAAAGGCTTCGCGAATAGCTCGCTTTCGGGCGCCCGACACTCGTCCTGTCTTCAGGCTTTCTGCGGATTGTTGTGGCATTGCCTTCTCCTCGTCGAGAGCAGTTGTACAACGATATCCTGTGTGGTGACGAATTCTGCCAGATTCTTGCTGTCCCGACGCCGTTATTACATCCCGAAACGACGTATTTGGGCTGGCATAATTTACTGATAAAAGGATAATATAAAGTCCTCGCCAGATTGTCAAGAATGACTACCCACGTTTGAACCGATATGTTTGTCTCAATGGCTGATCTGAAGACGAAATGTTGTCAGCAACTTCCATTTTTAGTGTGATAATTCGTACTTTTGCGAGGTTTGGTGGTATGGTAAAGTCGGTATTGGACGATGATGCCCAATGCTGATGGCCTGAAACCATTCTATCCACAAAAACGCTTTTTTCATCAAGAAAGCGTAAACAACTGGTTAAGTTTTCTTAAACTCAAATTTCTGGAGGATCACATGAGCGAACCCCTCAAGTTAGATCTGGTCGAACCGCTATTGGAACTGGTGCGAAAAGCGGCCACTGATTTGCCTCAGGATATGGTGGAGGCGCTGGAGAAGGGTAAAGCGCAGGAAGAACCGGGCTCGGCGGCGGAACAGGCGCTGGGAACCATTTTACAAAATGTGGAAATGGCCCGAGAAAAGAGCACGCCTATCTGCCAGGATACCGGTACGCCTATCTTTGAAGTGCATTATCCTTTCGGCGTCTCGACGCGTATGCTGAAAGCGCAAATTGAAGAGGCTGTGGCCCAGGCGACCGCCCATTCCTATCTGCGCCCCAATGCCGTGGATAGCCTCACCGGCAAGAACAGCGGCAATAATCTTGGCATCGAGTTTCCGACCATTCATTTTCACGAATGGGACGAGGACCGCATTTTCATCACCCTGCAATTGAAGGGCGGCGGCAGTGAGAATGTCTCCACGCAATACAAGCTGCCCGACAGTCGGCTGGGCGCGGGGCGCGATCTGGAAGGCGTGCGCCGCGTTGTGCTGGACGCCGTGCTGAAGGCCCAGGGCAAAGGCTGTGCGCCGGCCGTGCTGGGCATCGCCATTGGCGGCGATCGCGGCACAGGTTACATGGTGGCCAAGAAGCAGTTGCTGCGCAAAGTGAATGATCTCAACCCCAATCCCGATTTGGCGGCTCTGGAAGAGCGTATTTTCGTCGAGGCCAATGAACTGGGCATCGGTCCCATGGGCTTTGGCGGCAAGACGACCGTATTGGGCGTCAAGATCGGCGCAGCCCATCGTCTGCCCGCCTGCTATTTCGTCAGCATTGCCTATATGTGCTGGGCGAATCGTCGCGCCGAACTCAATGTGAAACTTGTAGATGGCAAAGTCGCGGAGGTGAGCTATGCTTAGGCTGACAACCCCCATTTCTGATGAAGATATCCGCTCGCTGCATGTGGGCGATTCTGTGCTGCTGAACGGCATTATCGTAACCGGACGAGATGCCGCTCACAAGTTCTTGATCGAGCATTTCATTCGCAATCAGTCGGACGACCCGGAGGATGTAGCGCTGCTGGAGAAATTGAAGCCGTTGCTCAACGGCGGCGTCATCTATCATTGCGGCCCGGTGGTCAAAAAGAATGAAGATGGCTCGTGGAGCTTTGTGGCAGCCGGCCCCACCACCAGCATCCGGGAGGAAGTGTATGAGGCCGAGGTCATCAAGTTCTTCAATCTGAAGGGTGTGATTGGCAAGGGCGGCATGGCCGGGAAAACCTTGCAGGCCTGCCACGATCAACCCGCGGTCTATTTTCATGCCATCGGTGGCGCCGCCACCCTCATCGCCCAGTCCGTCAAGGAAGTTGTGGATGTCTACAAACTGGAATTCGGCGTGCCCGAGGCCATGTGGGTTATCCGGGTGGAAGATTTCCCGGTGGTGGTGACCATGGACAGCCACGGCCAAAGCATTCACGATAAGGTCCTGGCCGAGTCGGAAGAGCGTTTCAAGCAGTTGGTTGGCTAGATTGTCTTTCCTCAGGTGCGACGTTCTTCCTCAGAGCGTCGCACCTGTTTGTTGGCTCCTTCGAAAAAGATGGTCAGCATCAGATCCAGCGCCACCTGGGGATCGCCCATTTCTTTGCGGTGAGAGGGGTAGAAGTAGGGATACATCATACCCAGCAGAATCCAGGTAGCGTGGCGGGCGTCCATCTCCCGCAATTCGCCCGCGTCGATGCCTTCCTGCAAGATGACCTGAATCTGGGCGGTGAATTTCTGGTGATAGAGCTGCCGAAAGGCTTTACGCGCCTCCGGGCTGAGATGCCCCGCTTCCTGGCTGGCCAGGCGGATGATGGCCTGCTGCTCGGGACTGCGCTGGAAAATGCCGGTGAAGATGCGACGGATTTTTGCCTCAGCAGGGACGTCCTGCCTCCGGGCCTGATTGATAATTTTCTCGATTTCCAGCAGGTTGTCGGTGAGGATGGCCAGAAATAGCGCCTCTTTATCTTTGAAATGATAATAGAGCCCGGCCTTGGAGACGCCCACTTGCTCGGCCAGGCGCCGCATCGAGAGGCCCACATAGCCTTCGGCTACAAACAGACGCGTCGCTTCTTCCAGGATGTGTTGACGGGTGTCGGATGGGGCCATGAGGATGATTTTGGAGCGGGGCGATCGCCAGGCTGTTGATTCGCGGGCCTGGGAGCGTTATCCGGGCGGACGATTAAAATAACCAGGGGCGTCCATAGCCTGGCATGAATGGCCAGGGAGTAGACGCCAGGATGATGAGAAATGCGATGCCGTAAAAAAGAAAGGCGCGCTTGAATTTCGATTCCGGTTTGGCTCTTTTTATCAAAATTCCTCCCGTATGCGCAAAGATCACAGCCAGCAACATCATAACGCTGTGTTCCATGATGAAAAATCGGCTGGCGGGATTCCCCATCACGTTGGCGAAGCCTTGCGTCGTGATGGGGCTGAAGATGACATAAAGAATGACGCCCAGCACGACTTGTATGTCGAGCAGGATGGTGAAGATGACGCCGGGACGGCGGGCCTGCTCTGTCCAGGAGCGACGGCCGAACCAGCCGCGGCCATAGACGAACAGGGCGTAGAGGGCGGCGATGAGAACCAGCCAGCGGTTGAGGCTGTGAATATCCATCAAAAAGGTGTGCATTGAGTCTCCTTGTGAGAGGGGGGAGTGGCGCTGTTGTGTGGGATCAGGACCTGACGCCCGCTGCGGCTTCATGACGCTCCACTGTGGCCCGTTCGGCAGATTGGCTCTTGAGGGCCAGGGCCAGCAGGGTGATAAGAACGGCAATGCCGCCCACGGCCAGATAGGCCGAGGTGAATCCCCTGACCTGCCCGCCCAGCGAGGCGGCGATGGCTCCTACAAAGGCGCTGCCCAGCAGTTGACCTGTGCCGGTAAAAAGACGGATAAGAGCCTGAGCCGCGGTGCGATAGTGATGTGGCGCTTCATTGAGCATGATATAACGTAACGGCGATCCTAACAGTGAGCTGAGACCCAATCCCACCAACACTGCGGCCAGATAGAATGTGGCCACGCTGAGGGGTATCAGGCCGATGATCAACATGCCCGCGGCCATCAGGCCCGAGCCGATGAGAATCACCAGCCGCGATCCCTTTTTGTCCAACATGCGTCCGGCCAGCGGCGAGCCTACGGCCATGGCCAGCACTGCCGGCAGCAGCATGAAACTGGCGGTGTGAGCGCTGACGCCGAAGGCCAGCACCAGAAGCACGGGCACAAAAACCAGCGTGGCTTCGCCAAAACCGGCGCCGATGGCGATGAGCGCCACCAGTTTGATCTGGCGGGATTTGAATAGCGCCACCTGCACCACGGGGTCCTGGGCGCGCTTTTCCACCATCCACAGCACGGGCAGCAGGATGATCGCGGTCAGCAAAAAGGGCCATACCCGCGGTGAGAACAGGCTGGTGAATACGGTGTCGGGAGAAAGATTCTGGGGATCGAGCTGATTGATGCCCAGGGTGAGGGCCGCCAGCGTGGCGGATGTGATCAGCAGGCCCAGATAGTCGAATGGATTTTTCAGGCCCGGACGCTCATTGGGCAGCAGTCTCAGGGCAAAGAAGGCGATGATGAGGGCGATGGGGATATTGATCAGGAACAGCCAATGCCAGGTCAGGAATTTGAGAATGACGCCGCCCAGAATCGGGCCAATGAGAAAAGCGACGCCGAAGACCGCCCCGATCATGCCCAGGGCAGAGCCCCGTTTTTCGGGCGGAAAGGTGTCGCCGATGACCGCTGCCGCCACGGGAAAGATGCCGCTGGCTCCGAATCCCTGGATGGCCCGACCCAGCAGCACCACCCAGAACACGGGCGAGAGGGCTACCACCAGCGAGCCGGTGGCGAAGATGAGGATGTCGGCGATATAGATGGTGCGATGTCCGATGATGTCGGCCAGTTTGGCCATCAGGGGCGTGCCCACCAGGTTGAAGAGGATGTAGGCGGTCACCACCCAGCTGATCATGCGGCTGTCTACAGCGAAGCTGCGTTGGATGACGGGCAGGGCTGGACCCACGATTGCGATATCCAGCGCCCCCATCAGCACGCCGAAGAAAAGCAGAATGAGAATGCGTTTGCGTTGTTGTTCGTTGAAGTTTTTCATCTTGGCAGAGCCTCCATAAATAGGTTACTGACCGGTCGGTAAGTTTAGAGTATAACAAGGGATGGACGCGTTGTCAAAAGAATAGAGGCGGCGTTGAAATGTCTGTGGGCGGGTAACTGCTAACGCACCCCGGTTAACAAACCACAAAGGGCACAAAGGTGCTAAGAACACGAAGAAAAAATGTATAAATTTCCCTTTGTGTCTTAGTGGTTTTCGGGTGACGACCGGTGACGACCTTAGTAGTTACGTGGGCGGACAGGATATTTTCCTGATGCGAAGGCCGCTTTGCTGGATTCCTCAGCCGCCCTGCTCCACCGCAATGACGTAATGTTTCGTTGTTTCCCTCGATCTGTTGTGACTTTGCGAAATGCCTGTGACCGGGATTGCCTTCTGTGCTGTAAATGGCTACAATGAAAACATGATGGCCCGGCGATTATTTTTTCCTTTGATATTTTTGGCGTGGCTGCTGCTGATCGCATCGGCGTCTTATGCCATGCCTCTGGCATCCGAAGCGGATGTCGCGCCTTTTCATCCGGGCATTGTGGATGCGCCCGTGGATATGGCTGCCGAGACGCCCGTTTATGGCTACCGGGTGATTGCGGTTTATCCCCACGATTCCAATGCGTTCACCCAGGGATTGGTTTATTATCACGGGGATTTTTACGAGGGCACCGGTTTGCGCGGGCGTTCCTCACTGCGCAAGGTGGCTCTGGAGACGGGGCAGGTGTTGCAATATCGGGCGCTGCCCGACGCCTATTTCGGCGAGGGGGTGACGCTGTACAATGACAGGCTTTACCAGCTCACCTGGCAATCGCATGTGGGCTTTATCTATGATCGGGCGAGCTTTGATTTCCTGTCATCGTTCAAGTACCCCACCGAGGGCTGGGGGTTCACGCACAATGGCCGGGAGTTGATCATGAGCGATGGCACGCCCACACTGCATTTTCTGGACCCGGATACACTGCAAGAGTTGCGTCAGGTGTCGGTGCGGGATGAGAAAGGGCCGGTGTGGCAATTGAACGAGCTGGAGTACATCGATGGCGAGGTCTACGCCAATGTCTGGCAAACAGATCGCATTGCCCGGATTGATCCGGAGACCGGGCGGGTGAAAGCCTGGATCGATCTTTCGGGCCTGCTGCCGCCTGAAGATCGGCCTGGGGCGAATGTGCTCAATGGCATCGCCTGGGATGATGCGGGAGGCCGGCTATTTGTCACGGGGAAACTGTGGCCCAAGTTATTCCAGATTGAACTGACGCCGCCGGTTTATAACGTTTATCTGGGGCGCATCACGTTCTGAATGTTGCTTTGAAAATGTAACTATACACCTACCCTTTCATAGCGAGGCAAAAACCACAAAGACACGAAGGCACAAAGACACGAAGGGAAAAATAGAAGGTTTTCTTCGTGTCTTCTTAAGCCTTCGCGCCTTCGTGGCAAAGCGTTGTGTGGGATGCCTG
>WGCR01000118.1 GCA_015493675.1 Anaerolineae bacterium | reverse complement strand
GTTCTATCATCCCCTCGTCCGCCCGCCATCCACGGCCTTCGCTGGAGGATGCGCCACAGCCACAGAAAAAGCGGCTGCCGAGTTAGATTTTGAGGAAATGACGTGATATACTTGCAACAGAAGCCCGCATTGCGGGTAAGAATCCATATCGGTCATCGCTCAGAAACTCAATGGAGAGCATTCAATGAGCATTGATAAAACCATGCGCGCTATCGTCAAGCCGGAAGATTCGCCGGGCCTGGTGATGCGAGAAGCGCCTGTCCCCCGGCCCGGCCCGCGGGATGTTCTGGTCAAAGTCAAAGCAACCTCGATTTGCGGCACCGATCTTCATATTTTCCGATGGGATCCCTGGGCCCGAAGCCGCATCACTCCCCCCATCATTGTCGGGCATGAATTCAGTGGATATATTGCAGAAGTGGGCAGTATGGTCAAAGAGGTGAAAGAGGGAGATTTTGTCTCCGCCGAAAGTCATATCATCTGTCATGTCTGCCAGGAATGTCGGACAGGACAGGGGCATATGTGCCAGAACACGCAAATTATCGGCGTGGATCGGGATGGCTGCTGGGCGGATTACATTGTGATGCCTGCCGAAAATATGTGGATCAATCCTCCTAACATGTCGCCGGAGGTGGCCAGTTTGCAGGAGAATTTCGGCAATGCCGTGCATACCGCCTTTTCCACCGATCTCACCGCCCGGCGAGTGCTGGTCACCGGCTGCGGGCCCGTAGGGTTGATGACCATCATGGTGGCCAAAGCCGCGGGCGCTCACGCCATCTACGCCACCGACATTTCCAACTATCGCCTGGATATGGCCCGCAAGCTGGGGGCTGATTTCGCCATCAACGTCACTCAGGAGAACGCTTTGCGGATCATCATGGATGACACAGGGGGAGAAGGCGTGGATGTGCTGCTGGAGATGTCGGGCGCCAAGCAGGCCGCTGACCTGGGCTTCAAGGCGTTGCGGCCCGGCGGAACAGCTTCGCTGTTAGGGCTGTATCCCTCCGATATCCCCTTCGACATGAATAACGGCGTCATCTTCAAGGGGGCGACGGTGCAGGGCATCATCGGCAGGGAGATCTGGGGCACCTGGTTCCGCATGAGGGGCCTGCTGACCCGCGGGCTGGTGGATCTTTCCCAGATCATCACGCATCGTTTCGCACTGGATGACTTCGAGGAGGCGCTGCGGGTGATGCAAAGCGGCCAGAGCGGCAAGGTCGTCATGTTTCCCGAGGGATTGCCGGAATAATCCCGATTTTCTTTCCTACTCCTTTTTCCGGAGGTCACAACCATGTCTGACAAACTTGATTTCATCACCGAAGAACTCGAACGGCTCAAGGCCGAACACCTTTTCATCAACATCCGCGTCATGGAGTCGCCCGCGGATGGCTGGATGATGGTGGACGGAAAGAAGGTGCTCAATTTTTGCACCAACAACTATCTGGGCCTGGCCAATCATCCCCGACTGAAAGAGGCCGCCAAAAAGGCCGTGGATGATTGGGGCGTGGGCCCGGCCGCGGTGCGCACCATCGCCGGCACCACCCGCCTGCATCTGGAACTGGAAAAGCGGCTGGCTGCGTTCAAGGGCGTGGAGGATGCGCTGTTCGTGCAGAGCGGCTTCAACGCCAATCAGGCCGCGCTGCCGCCGCTGGTAGGAAAAGGCGACGTTATTTTCTCCGATCGTCTGAACCACGCCTCTATCATCGATGGGGCCCGCCTTTCCCGGGCCAAGATCATCGTTTACGAACACTGCGATCCCGCCGACCTGGACGCCAAGGTGCAGGAGCATCTATCCCAGTATCGCCGGGGCCTGGTGGTCACCGACGGCGTGTTCAGCATGGATGGCGACATCGCGCCTCTGGACAAAATCTACGAGGTGGCGGAAAAACACGGCCTGATGACCATGGTGGATGACGCCCACGGCGAGGGCGTGCTGGGCCGCGGCGGTCGCGGCATCGTGGATCATTTCGGGCTGCACGGCAAGTTCGATGTAGAGATCGGCACGCTCTCCAAGGCTTTTGGCGTGGTAGGCGGCGTCATTGCCGGCAAGAAGCTCATCGTGGATTACATCCGGCAGAAGGCCCGACCTTTCCTTTTCTCCAGCGCGCCCACGCCCGCTGACACGGCCGCCTGTCTGGCTGCGGTGGATATTCTGGAAGAGAGTGAGGAGCTTGTGGAACGGTTGTGGGAAAATGCGGAGTATCTGAAAGCGGGCATGGATGCACTGGGATTCGACACCGGCCACAGCCAGACCCCCATCCTGCCCATCATGCTGGGCGACGCCGGCCTGGCCAAGGAATTCAGCCGCAAGCTGTTCGAAAATGGCGTCTTTGCCATGGGCATCGGTTTCCCCACAGTGCCCAAGGGACTGGCCCGCATCCGCGTCATGAACACCGCCGCCCATACCCGGACCGATCTGGACTTCGGTCTGGCGGCTTTCGCCAAAGTCGGCCGCGAGCTGGGCGTTATCAAGTGAATGACGGGCGTCGGCAAACCGGCAAGACCTGACGCCCGATATCCAACGATCCAAAGATCATCAACGAACAATCTCACAGGAGCTATTCCCAAATGGCAAAAGTAATCCCCGATCGCAATTTGGCCTTTGAACTGGCCCGCGTCACCGAAGCCGCGGCGTTGGCTGCCGGGCGCTGGGTGGGACGCGGCGATAAAATCTCGGCTGACCAGGCAGCGGTGGACGCCATGCGTCTGGTGCTGAACCGCGTGGATATGGATGGCATCGTCGTCATCGGCGAGGGCGAAAAAGATGAAGCGCCCATGTTGTTCAACGGCGAAAAGCTGGGCACCGGCGAGAAGCCGGCCGTGGACATCGCAGTGGATCCCATCGACGGCACCACCCTGACGGCCAAAGGGCTGCCCGGAGCACTGGCCGTGGTGGCGCTGGCCGAGCGCGGCACCATGTATGATCCGCATGATATCGTGTATATGAATAAAATCGCAGTCGGGCCCGAAGCCCGCGACATGATCGACATCAATTCTTCGGTGGAGATGAATGTGCGGCGCGTGGCCCGGGCCCTGCGCAAACAGCCGCGCGATATCACGGTCATGGTGCTGGATCGTCCGCGCCATGCCGACCTCATCGCCGAAATCCGCCAGACCGGCGCCCGCATTTTGCTCATCACCGATGGTGACGTGGCCGGAGCCATCGCCACTGCGCTGGAGGATTCGGGCGTGGATATGCTCATGGGCATCGGCGGCTCGCCCGAGGCAGTGATCACCGCCGCCGCGCTCAAGTGCATGGGCGGCGACATGCAATGCAAACTGATGCCGCGCAATGAAGAAGAGCGTCAGGCCGCCATCGATGCAGGCCAGGACCTGGACAAAGTGTTCACCATCGATGATCTGGTGACAGGCGATAACGTTTTCTTCGCCGCCACCGGCATCACCACGGGCGCCTTGCTGCGCGGCGTGCGTTATTATGGCGGCGGCGCCAGCACCCAAAGCCTGGTCATGCGCTCGCGATCGGGCACAATTCGCAAAATCAATTCCAACCATCGTCTGGAAAAACTGAGCCAATTCAGCGCCATCGACTATCATTGAGCCCGGCAACCCGACAGGCTTGCACAAGCTGATGACCAGTGGCAAAATCAGGAGACGCGGCGCATGTTGCGTCTCCTTTTTATGCAATATCAACTGCCCGCGTCCTCACAAACTATGAAGCAATCCGGAAGACTCACCCGCCGATACCGAATAAAATGACAATGGCGGTAATGTTCGACAACCGCCATCGTCTATCGTCCATCGTCTATTTTCGGAACAAACGCTCATAAGAATCTCCTTTCTTCACCCCACTGGCTGGTTGACTGACAAAAGTCACCTTGGCATTCTAAACCCACCGATAAAAATCAGGGCCAGGGGCCTTTGGCCGCTCGTCGGCCTTCGCCGACGTTTGCGGGTCCCGTTTTGACGAGGAAAACACCGTCCCCGCAGGGGGACGGGCGGCGGAACGCCCGTGGAACCGAATTCATTCGGCGAGTGAGGCGGCGCAACGAGATTTGTCAGTCAATCAGACGCCTTCCTGTAACTGCTAAGATGG
>WGCR01000117.1 GCA_015493675.1 Anaerolineae bacterium | reverse complement strand
TTCTTTGACTGTCGCCGAGATTATGACGCGCTGGCCGCAGTCCGTGCCGGTGTTTCTTTCCCACAAACTGGATTGCGTGGGCTGTCCCATGGCGCCCTTCGAAACCCTGGCCGAGGTCATCGAAATCTACCAGTTGCCCGAGGACGTTTTTCTCGGCGAACTGGCGGCTGTTATCAGGCCAATCGATAACGACTTGTAATCGTAAAGGAGACGATGGACGACAGACGATCGTCATTATCCCAAATTATTTGGAGAATTGCCTTATGACCAAAGATGAAGTTCTGGAAATCCTGCGCAAGGTCATCGACCCCGAAATCGGCATCAATGTGGTCGATCTCGGGCTGATTTACGATGTCAACATCGATGACAAAAAACTCGATGTGGACATGACCATGACCACCGCGGCTTGCCCCCTGGGCGCTTACATCACCGACCAGGCGGATATGCTGCTGCGCCAGTTTTTCCCCGAAGCCGAAGTGAACGTCAATCTCGTGTGGCATCCGCCCTGGACGCCCGAGATGATGTCGGACGCGGCTCGCCAGCAACTGGGCTGGATGTAAACGGAGGCCCGCATGGCGACCAAACTCCGCCCTCTCTCCCTGGCTGGTTCCATTCTCATCCTGCTGGTGACGCTGTGGGCTGCGTTGCTGCGCATCGGCTGGGATTGGCCCACTTTTACGCCGCAACTGGCGGGCATGCACGGCCCGCTGATGGTGGCCAGCTTCTTCGGCGCACTCATCGCGCTGGAGCGGGCCGTGGCCCTGGGCAAGCTGTGGGCCTACGCCTCGCCCGTGCTGGCGGTGCTGGCCGGATTTATGATGCTGTTTTCGCCCGCGTTGCTGGTTCTGGCCGCCTGGATTCTGGTGCTGAGCAGCGCTCTCTATCTGGCTGTGGGCGCGGCCGTCATCCAGCGCCAATCCGCCATCTTCACCTGGCTGCTGGAGGCGGGCGTGCTGGCCCTGCTCATCGGCAATCTCATCTGGGCCCTGGGCTATCCCATCTTTCATGCGGTGTGGTGGTGGATGGTCTTCCTGGTGGCCACCATCGCCGCGGAGCGGCTGGAGCTGGGGCGTCTGCAACGCCTGCCCGACTGGGCTTTCCCCACCTTCTACGTGGTGTCCGCCGTGGTCGCCATCGGGTTGCTGTGGGCCATGGCGCAGGGCGCGGTGGGCGTGCGGGTGCTGGGCCTGGGGATGCTGGGCTACGCCCTGTGGCTGGGCAAGTTCGATATCGCCAAACGTACGGTGAAGCTGCCGGGCCTGCCCAAGTTCATCGCCATCTGCCTGCTGACCGGCTATGTGTGGCTGGGCCTGGGCGGCATTTTGATGATGATCTACGGGCCCATGCCCGCGGGCCCTATCTACGACGCCATGCTGCACACGACATTCGTGGGCTTCGTCTTCGCCATGATCTTCGGCCATGCGCCCATCATCTTCCCCGCGGTGCTGGCCCTGCCGGTGAAATACACGCCCAGGATGTACGGGCCGCTGGCGCTGCTCATCTTCTCGCTGATTCTGCGCATCACGGGCGATCTGGCGGGAATTTACTGGCTGCGCAAATGGGGCGGCCTGCTCAACGCCACCGCCATTCTTATTTTCGTTTTTATCATTGGCTGGACGGTGTATCAGACCAAACGGGGGGCGAAGTAGATGCCCAGGCTGGTTCGATGGTATGTGAAGACTGCGTTTCTGTGGCTGGCGCTGGCGTTGCTGCTCAAGGCGATAGCCATGTTTCCAGCCGGCGCGTCGCTGCCCGCAATCACGCCCGTGTCGTGGCATGCGCTGTTCGTGGGCTGGCTGACGCAGCTCATCTTCGGCATCGCCCACTGGATGCTGCCCACCAAACCGGGCGCGACCAAAGACCGGCTACGGGGCAGCGAGGGGCTGATGTGGTCGGTGTTCATCACTCTGAACATCGGGTTGCTCCTGCGCGTGGTGGCCGAGCCCATGCAGATCGTTCAACCCGGCTCGCTGTGGGCGGGACTGCTCATCGCCTCGGCCTGGCTGCAATGGCTGGCCGCCATTGGATTCGTGGTCAACTCGTGGGCGCGAGCGCGTCCGCCCGTGCGCCGGGGCAAGAAGGGGGCCTGAGATGCCGAAGCTGACGGTGTGGTATCTGCGCGCGGCCTTCGTACACCTGGCTCTGGGCGCAACCTTTGGCGCTCTGATGCTCACGGCCAGGGCGCTGCCCGCGTGGGGATGGGCCTGGACCTGGTTTCCCTCGCACATCGAGCTCATGGCCTATGGCTGGATGATGCAATTCGCGCTGGGCGTGGCTTTCTGGGCCCTGCCCCGCTATCTGAAACCGCCCAAGCGGGGAGATCAGCGCCCGGCCTGGGCCGCGTGGGCGTTGATCAATCTGGGCGTGCTGTTGCTGGCCTACGGACCGCTGTTGGGGCTGGATTGGGCCCGGGCCGCGGGCGGCGCGGTAGAGGCGCTGGCGGTGTTGATGTTCGCCTTCTACGCCTGGCCGCGGGTGAAGCCGCTGGGGGTGTAAGGGCCGCCGGATGACGCATCCGGCTCAGGAGCACAGCTCTCCAGGTCGGATTCGCAATCCGACCGGCGTCTTCTCTCTCGAACAAAAAAAGACCGGACATTGGGCAAACATCCGGTCTTTTCAGGAAAGAGATGTGAAGAAGCGAAGCTTGTTAGCTGGCTTTCACGCTGATCTTCTTGGGTTTGATCTCTTCGACTTTGGGAATGGAGAGGGTGAGCACGCCATCTTTATAGGTCGCCTCGATCTTGTCGGCATTCACCGGCACGGGCAGGGCGATGCTGCGCTGGAACATGCCATAGCGGCGCTCGCGCAGGTGGTACTTGCCTTCCTCGATGTCCTGCTCCTGCTTGATCTCGCCCTTGATGGTCAGCACGTTGTCGGTGAAGGTGATATCCAGATCATCAGGATTGATGCCGGGCAGGGAGGCCTTGACGATGAAGCTGTCTTCGGTTTCAGCCACATCCAGGGCCAGGGCCCAGGGGCGATCTTCGGAATAAGCGGGAGCGGGCACTTCGTTCAGCATGTTTTCCATGGCGTTGCGCCAGGCTTCCATTTCACGGACAAAGGGATCACGAACGGTCATGAGTCTCATTTTATTATCTCCTTGGGGTGATATGTGTTGTTTGGGGGGAAGATGACTGTCGGTTGTTTTTGACTGGTGCATCTTACGTTTTTATTAAACCGCTCGATCATAAGACCAATATATGCGGGCCATTAGCAAATGATAAGAGATCGACGTGTTTTGGGGGAGGAGGTAGGGGGCGTCCAAAATGAGTTGGTCGCTGTCGCAGTAACCAGCAGGCTGAAGCGCCCGAGTTCACTCGGAAATTTTGCCGGAATCAGAATGCGCTCAACCGAAATTGGACACATCCAGGATGTATGGACAATTCAGCCCCGGCAAAAAAACGCCCCCGGCATCGAAGCCAGGGGCGTTTGAGCAGGTGGAGATGCGGGGAATCGAACCCCGGTCCGGAACAGTCGCCTGCGCACGTCTACAAGCGTAGTCGCAACGTATGTTTCGCCCGCGGGAGGGTTACGACCACCTCCGCCATACGGGCTAGCCGATCATCTTTTGCCTGGCGTATCGGCGTCGGCCAGACAGCACTTTGCAGTCTATGACGGTTGACCGGGTGCGCTGCCAAGTCCCACACCCGGGACCGTGATCGCTATCTCAAGCGATCAAGCCTGCTTCGGCTTCGCTTACGCAGCCAGCGCGACAGCGTTGCTGCGGGCGAACCCGAAGTTGAAGGCGTTGCCAGTATTTTTGGCACTTATAAAGGTGTCCGTTTTAACGAGGTCAGACGCCTCGGCTTGCAGCGCGCAAACGAATCTCTGCCCCGTCGAAACCTTTCATCCCCAGGATGAGAGGCGAGGCAGCGCTCGCTTACAAAGATAGTCTAACATAAATGCCGGGGATTTTCAAGCCGAGGAGGATTTTTCTAATGGATTTCTGATGTAACGATACAGGTATCCCACACAACGCTTTGCCACGTAGGTGCTGATTGACTGACAAATCTCGTTGCGCCGCCTCACTCGCCGAATGAATTCGATTCTACAGGCGTTCCGCCGTCCGTCCCTGCGGGGACGGTGTTTTCCTCGTCAAACCGGGTCCCGAAAGCGTCGACACAGGCCGACGAGCGGCCAAGCTAATCAAATTTCCCTATCTCCTCCCCTGACCGCTTGGCCAGCCGCGTCAGCTCGTCCATGGCCAATTGCCGTAATTTTTGTTACTTATTTGGCAAAATCAAAAATGTCTGATATAATGAATTATGTCAGTCAGTTCAGCTCCTAACAGGAGGCGAAGATGCCAGCAACAAAAATTGGCCGCCGAGGCCAAATCACGATTCCTAAAAAGGTGCGCGAATGGTTGGATATCTCCGAAGGAGACCGCGTCATCTTCCTCCGCGAGCGCGATGAAGTGAAAATCAAACCGATCCGACGCACGTTGCTCGATCTTCGTGGCGTGATCCCTGTCTCAGAACCTCAGGATTTTGAGGCTATTCGCCAAAAAGTAATTTCCGATAGAGCTAACAAACGGAGTCGTGGGCCATGAAGTATTTTGTCGATGCCAATATCTTTCTTCGCTATTTGACCAATGACATTCCTGAACAGGCAGAGGCCGTGGCGTTGCTTTTTCAACAGGCGGCAGACGGCGAATTGAAACTCGTCACCAATGCCATGGTGATGGCTGAATTGGTGTGGGTCATGGAATTGGCGTACAAATTGCCCCGTCAGATCATTCAGGAACTGGACTCTGGCGTTTTTGGATGAGAACGAGTGGACTGAACCTTATCAAAGCCATATTTTCAGCTTATATTGTCCAATTTGCGGGCGCGTTGCATAACACCAGCAAGCCATGCTGGATGAGACGCCCCGCCCATGGATGATTGAAGAAGCGGGAAGGGTCGTCAGGTCTGAACGGGCTCGAATTGGCAGAGGAAACGTTGGAAGACCGGCGTCGTGTCCTGCCAGTGAAGCGCCTCACGGCAGGCGGCTTGGAGTACCTGACGTGCATGCTCCTGGCGATGGGTGCGAATGACATCTGCGACAGTTTTGAAATTTGCTTCCGGCGGCGCATGATGAAGGCGCCACAACAGGAAGTTGTAGGCCTGGAAGACCAAAGCAAACCACTTCTCCGCCGCTTCATAAGACTGCACGCGGAAATCGCCCAGGCCCAACAGTTGCTTGACGTAGTAGTTGTCCACCTCAATGGGCCAACGCTTTTGATAGATGCTCAGTATCTGCTGTGCTGACAAAGTCAAGTCGGTGCACATGAAATACTTGGGGCGCTTGTCCCCACGGTGCCTTTTGCTGATGAGAACACAGACATCAAACGGTACGTTCTTGAGTCTTCCCATGCGGGTGCGAACGAGATATTGCCGTTTGCGCAGGTCTGTAGTCGTAAGCGCAACGCGTGTATACGACTGGTGCTTGAAGCGTTGGTTCCATTCGGAGAGCTTGATACCGTCCAGCGTACGGTTGGAGCGGATAGCGCATATCACATGCCAGCCCTGACGATGACAGTATTTCAACAACCTGTTCGACGCATACCAACTGTCGAACAAGACATACACGATGAATTCTGGCGGCAAAAGCTGCTTCAACTTCTGCAGTATTTCACGGGCCAGGTTGTATTTGCTGCGGAAACGAAGTCGCCGCCCTTTCTTTCGCTTCCGATTCAAGCGGCGAACCTTTTTCTCGCGCATGTACAACGCAAAATCAAACACATACGCACGCTCGGCCAATTGCACTCGCACTTCCACATGCACCGTGCCATTGGTGTAGGCCGGTTTGCGTTTGCTCCCTTTGGTGTGGTCGTGATGCACGTCCACCGGCTCCAGATGGCGGGTGCCTGGATCCTTGGCGGTCAGCGAATCATCAATGCTCACATAGAGCACCCGGTCACCTGTCATCTCAGACACACGCTTGAGCTCTTCCACCACAAAGAGGCGCTGAGGCGCACGCAAATCCTCTTCCACACTCCAGGGACTGATACGCAAAAAATCAGCCCCGTTCGAGGCATCCGGAGCCTCCACCATGATGTCATACAGCCTTGCCAGTGTCTTATGGGGCGCCTCTGAAACAATGACGCCCTCCGTGATGCGAAGCACATGCCGTAGCTGTGGCTTGGATAGGTTCAGTTGTAAAAGTACGAGAAATTCGATAAGTTTGCTGGAATGTTGTACAATTTGTTTTATCACGAGGCTGCTCCAGTGAATGTTGTTTGGGATAACTATTCTATCTGGTCAGCCTCGTGTTGTCATATCTCAAATTTCGCCAGAGTCCAGT
>WGCR01000116.1 GCA_015493675.1 Anaerolineae bacterium | reverse complement strand
CATGGTGGAAGTGTAACTGCGGATGGTGCAGAATTGTTCAGCGCCTTCCTTGCTGCGGAAATGCCCTGAGATCTTTTGTTGCACCTTGAGCATCCGAATATCTCGCTCAGCCAGGTTATTATCAAACGGAACCCTGAAATCATCCACGAAGGCCAGGGTTTCTCGACGATATTTGGCCAGGCGTTCCACCAAATTGCGCGGTTTGGGCTTTTTAGCCCGTCCTCGCTTGCCTTTGGGCCAACCTTCCGCAGGCTCCGGATTCTCAGCGAGGCCAGCTTCAACCAGTTTGGTGTAAATCCGCTCAATCTGTTGCCGTTTCTTCTCTGGTAGCGCTGTTAGCCCTTGCGCTTTTGCCTGCGCCACGACATGTTTGGCGCTAACCAGGAAGATTCGGAAAAGATACGCCCAATGTTGTTCATCTTGCTCCTCTACTGCCGTCAATTCCCGTAAATGATGAGCATTGCATAAGGCATGCCCACTCTTTTCATAGCGTCGGTACGTCGCCCAGCCATCATGCACTGCCCGCCCCCTGAACTCTGGCAGGATGCCCGCTGCATCCATCCCCTGCTTTCCCCGCTTCTCATGCGGGTAGTAGAAGGTAAGCAAAGGCGTGCTGGCAACATGTAGCCAGTGCCGCTTGCCTCTAATATAGAACCCGCTCTCATCAAAATGCCCAACTTCGCTGGCGATAAGCCCGACCTTGATACTGTCTATCGCCTTTTTCACGCGGTTGGAGGCCGTTCTCAGCATATTCTGCAGCGTCCCCGTCGAAATCTGCGCCCCGAACAGATCGAATATGAGTTGGCGACTACGTTCATACGGAATGAATTGTTCCGTCCGTAAATAGACCGCCAGTTGCTGCACCCTCGCCCCATATTGCACGGGCGCTTTCACACCCTCTGGAAATGATCCCATGGTCATTTCTCCACAATGCTTGCAAATCAACGTCTCCGCCTGGTGTTCTGTCACGATTAACTCCAATGGCGGTAAGTCGTACACCTGACGTTTATCTATGGCCACACGGCGCTGCTTTGCATCAAAGGCTGCCTGGCAATGTGCACAATGCGTGGGCCGATGCGTTTCCATCACATCTGGCTTTTCACTAAATTCCAACGTGCGCCCCTCATGCCCCTTTTGTCCCCCCGCCTTCTTCCCACTCCTTTTCCGTAGACTGCGCGTCCGCTTCTGCCGCTTCGTTCGGCTCTTATCCCGACTCGATGGCCAATTTGAGTTCGTGCTATCCTGATTCAGAAGCGCTTTTAGCTCCCGATTCCGTCTCTGAACAGCTTCCAACTCGGCCCGGGCGGCTTCTAACGCCACCCGCAACTCCTGATTTTCGCTCTGCAACGCTGCTATTGCTTTCTGCAGTCGTTCGATTTCTCGTCCGAAATTCATATTGCTATTCTATCACAGGTTACCTACAATGGTTGCCTACCTGTATAGTTACTACCTTCATTCACTTTCAAAGTCACAATTCACATTATGAGTCATCATTCAAAAGACACTAAAATTGTCAGCCGCAGCGAACGACGACGCCGACGGCGGCGCCAGGAACTTATCGCAGCGGCTCAGCAGATCGTTGCCCAGAAAGGCGTCGCCGATCTTACCATCCTGGAGGTGACCGAGGTCGCAGATATGGCTGTGGGCAGCTTTTACACCTATTTCCCCAGTAAAGAGGCTCTGTTGGAGGCTGCCATCTGGGAAGACCTGCAGCGATTGAGTGATCCTGACGATCTGGAGGCCCAGGGGTTGCCGCTGGAACAGATTCACCACATTCGTCTTTTGCAGATATTTCAATTTTTCGAAAGACATCGCAGCTTGATGCGTGCAGTGTTCGGCCCCAATGGCTCGCCTGAGCAATTCCACCGGGGCATTCGCCTGATGGAGCGCAGAATGATGGCAAACCTGCAGGAGTCGCTGTCCTTGACAGAGGATGTGGCCGAATGGATGTCGATGCTGCTCAGCGGGATGATCGCAGGCGGTATTCGCTACTTGCTGGAAAACCCCCAGGTGTCGGCCGAGGAGATGACTCATCGAACCCTCTTGCTATTGCGTCCACTGGAAGACTACCCGAATTTGCCTCGTACAGAGTCGCCAAGCAGCGAAAAGTAAAGGCTATAAGTTTATCTCTCTCTCAAAATACTGACTTACTGATTATATCTCATGTCATTCTCTCGTTTTTGGGCAATCCTGCGCAAGGAATTCCGCCATATCCTGCGGGACCGGCGCATGTTGCTGTTGGTGACCATTTCGCCAACCATCATGCTTATCACCTTTGCCTATGTTTTTTCCTTCGATTTGAACCCGGCAAAGATCGTGATTCTCGATCAAGATCACAGCCCGCAATCCCGCGATCTGGCGGCCGGCTTGCGGCATGATCATAATCTGATTGTTTTGGGAGAAGTCGGGCATTATGATGATCTGCGCGGGATGATGCGCTCTGGCAAAAGCAAGCTGGGGCTGGTGATTCCTCCCGGTTTCGGCAATGATTTACAGGCCAGGCGCCGCACCTCAATCCAAATTCTGGGAGATGGATCCGATCCCATCAATATCAGCTCGCAGATGGCGCTGCTCTCTCGGCGGATATCTGAATGGGGCAAGCCTTATGAGTCGCTGGATATTGTCCCCCCCGCCGAAGTGCGCACCCTGGTTTTGTACAACCCGTTCATCCGTAGCCGATACAGCATGGTGCCGGGCCTCCTGGCCATTGTCTTAATCCTGCCAACCATGTCTGTGGCCCTGGCTCTTGCCCGCGAGAAAGATCTCGGCAGTTTCGAAAGCCTGGCCGCCACGCCCGTGACCGGCGCTGAATACATTCTGGGAAAACTGTTGCCTTACATTGTCTTCGGCCTCTTTAGCGCTGGGCTGGCTATTGTTGTTGCAGTCTTCTGGTTTCATGTGCCCATGCGGGGAAGCTACCTCACATTAGCATGGCTCACGCTAGTGTACCTTTGGGCGACATTGGGCGTCAGTATTTTCGTCTCTAACTTTATCAGCAATCAGAGCACCGCTTTGCGAGCAGTTTTGTTACTGTTTCTTGTGCCCAGTTTTTTCCTCACCGGCCTGATCGTGCCGGTGGATGATCAATCTCGCCTCATATCCAACTCATTGCCGGCAACACATTTTATCGCCATTACTCGCGGCGTCTTTCTCAAAGGGCTGGGCTGGCAGGATTTGGGATTCCACGCCTTCTTACTTCTGGCCATGGGATTGATCTCCACATTTATGACGATTCTCGTCTTTCGCAAACGCGCAGGCTGATTCTTCACACTTTTCTGAATACCTCTTTATGATTAGCCAAATACTCAACATCGCCTGGAAAGAATTTTTGCAAATCAGGCGAGATCGCTTTTTGATTATTTTTTTGATACTAGCGCCAACCTTGCAACTGATATTGATTTCGCACAATACCGCGCGTGGCCTGAGCGATATTGCGGTAGCGGCGCTTGACCAGGATCAAACTGCGCTTAGCCATGAATTCATTCAAGAACTGGATGCAACGCAGGAAATGGTGGTGCGTTTTTGGCCACAGACGCATCAGCAATTGCGCGACCTCCTGGATAGCGATAAAGTCCAAGTTGGCATTGTTATTCCCGCCGGATTCGAGCGGCGCTTCAACAGTCCGATGGAGGCGCCCGCCCAGATTCAAGCCCTGGTGGATGGATCGAACATCTTGGTTGGAGGCAATGGCGACCCGGTAATCAGCGGAGTGCTAGGACGCCTCATCGCCTGGCATGTGCAGGAGCCGCCGGGGCTCGATGTGGGCGGCGTCCAGGTCTATTCCAGAGCATTGTTCAATCCCTCCTACAATATCCAATGGTTCATCATCCCCTCCACGCTGGCATTCATCACCTATCAGGTGGCCCTGGTGCTGGCCGCCACCGGCTTTGTCAGAGAAAAAGAGACAGGCACCCTGGAACAATTGATGATCACGCCTATTCGCCGTCTGGAACTCATCATTGGCAAGAGCATCCCTCCGATCTTACTCAGCGTTCTTAACTTTCTGTTGCTCATGGCCGTGCAAACCTGGGGCTATCACATTCCTATTCGTGGTGACTTCATACAACTGCTGCTACTCGCCATCCTGGCGATTGTCGCCATCGTAGGCTTGGGCACGGTCATTTCCATCCTCACGCAAAATCAGCAACAAGCAGTGCTGCTGGTGTTCCTGATAGCAATTCTGGAAGTGACTATCAGCGGCTATATGCTGCCGGTCGAGAACATGCCCTGGCTTATGCGCGGGTTCGCCCAGATTTCAGCCCTGCAACATTTTATGACCGCCAGTCTCGCCATCATTTTCCGCGGTGCAGATTTTTCGATGATCCTCCCCCAAATCTTGGCTCTTTTGGCCATCATTTTCAGCGCCAGCGTCATTGCCTGGCGCGCCTTTAATCGTTACATTGCATGATGGAAGCCATTGTCACTCAGAAACTTCGTCGTCAGTTTCGCAAAACTGTTGCGGTGAAGGATATCTCTTTCAGCATCAAACAGGGAGATATTTTCGGTTTGATCGGGCCTGACGGCGCGGGCAAGACCACAACCTTGCGAATGCTGGCGGGCGTACTGAAACCCACATCGGGGCAGGCCCATGTGCTGGGCGAGGATGTGGTGCGAAATCCCGAAGCCTTGCGCGACAAGGTCGGTTATATGCCCCAGCACTTCAGTCTGTATGGCGATCTTTCGGTGCTGGAAAATCTGCGATTTTTTGCGGAGATCTACAGCACGCCCCGGGCGGAACGGGCGGATCGCATCGCCCGGCTGCTGCGCTTCGCGCAGTTAGAGCAGTTCGCTGACCGGCCCGCGGCCAAGCTTTCGGGCGGAATGAAGAAGAAGTTGGGGCTGGCGTGTGCGCTGATCCACAACCCCCGGCTGCTTTTGCTGGATGAGCCCACCAACGGCGTGGACCCGGTCAGCCGCCGCGAGT
>WGCR01000115.1 GCA_015493675.1 Anaerolineae bacterium | reverse complement strand
GTGTTGGCGTCACCGTACTCGTTCAGATAGCTGAAAGAAAATCCTTGTTGATCCGGCTCGCCCGGATCCTGAGTCCCGTCACCGTTGATATCCCAAAAAACGTGGGGAGAAAGCGCTCCCAGACGACGGTTGGCAAAAGCGACGGTGCGGGTGATAGCGTGTTCCAGCGTGGTGGTGATGATGGGCCCGATCACGGCGATGCTGTCATGCGGCAGCTCTTCGGTGATGGTGTAAACGCCCACAGGCAGCCGGGTAAAGAGGCATTCGCCGTTGGCGTCGGTGGTGCAGGCGCCGATGTCACCGTAGGCGTTGGTGTAAGTGACCGGCACGCCAGACCAGGCGGGTTCGCCGGCATCCTGTGCGCCGTTGCCGTTCATATCTTCGAATTTGATGATTTGCAGATTGCCCAGTTTGCGGTTGGGGATGGTGACCTCGCCCATGCCGCTGTAAGTGACGGTGGTGGTGAAGGTTTCGCCCAACACGCCCTCGCTGAAGGGCGGCAGGGTTTCGGTGACGGTGTAGACGCCCGCAGGCACGTCCATGAAGAAGCATTCGCCGTTGGCGTCGGTGGTGCAGGAATCCGTCTCGCCGTAATTATTGATATAGGAGACTGGCACGCCCGGCCATGCAGGTTCGCCATTATCCCGCACGCCGTTGCCGTTGACATCTTCGAATTTCACGACATCCAGGAAGCCCAACTTGCGATTGGCAAAGGTGGCGGTGATGGTCTGGCCTGCGCCCAGGGTTTCTGTAATGACATCGCCGGAGACAGGGAAGCTGTTGTGCGGCAGGGTTTCAGTAACGGTGTAGACGCCCTCGGGCACGCCTGGAAATGTGCAGAGACCATTGGCGTCGGTGGTGCAGGAATCGGTGTCGCCGTAGTCATTCTCGTAGCTGACATCCACACCCGGCCAGGCTTGCTCGCCCGGGTCTTGCACGCCATTGCCGTTTTTATCCTCGAATTTGAAGACGATCAGATCTCCCAGGCCCTGGTTGCCGAAGAGCAGGGTGCTGGTGACGCCCGAGCCGACGGTTGTGGTCACGACCGCGGGCGTGGTGGGACGGAAGTTGGTGGGGACCGTTTCGGTGACCGTCCAGGCGCCAATGCACAGTCGGGGCCATTGCACTGCGCCATCATCGCCCGAATCGCCGGTGGCGGTTTGGCCGCAGACGCCGCGGGCATCGAAATGGACGCCTTTCAGCGGGCCGTCTCCTGCATCCCGCACGCCATTGCCGTTGTGGTCGTGGAACTTGAGCGCCTCGATGCCGCCGGGAATGGCTGCGTTGCCAAAACTGACCGTCGTGGTCATATCTTTTTCCAGCAGCGCCGATTGCACATCGCTGTTGGTGGGGATAGTTCCCTGCGGTATGATTTCGGTGATAGTGTACTGACCTGTGCCCAGTTGGGGATAAAGGATTTCACCAGCGCTGTCGGTTTTGGTGATGAAGATGGTATCGGTGAAGGGGGCGGGGAACTGGATGCGGAAAGTGACTCCGGGCACAGGGGGTTCGCCTGGATCCTGCTGACCATTCAGATTCAGATCATTGAATTTGATGATGTGTAAGGCGCCGGTGTCCTGGCTGACGAAGAAGGCGGCCTTGGCCTGCGCTTCCCATCCGACGGTGGAATAGTAGTCGATTTGGGCGATGTATTCTTCGAATGGCAGGCCCGTGGGAACGGTGTAGGTGGCAGGCAGTGTGTAAATGTAATTTTCATGCATGCCATTGCCATCGGTGTAAATTTCGCTGTGGAGGATATCACCGTCCTGGTTGTAAATGATGAATTCAGTTCGCACCGGGTCTTTGCCCACGCTGGGGGTAATAATCCAGGTGATATACTCGTTCTCGGTGGGCTTGATAGCCACAGCTGCTCCAGGCTCAGCCGAAAGTTGAATGGTGGCATTGGGCGCGGCAATGGTGACATAGCCCACGCTTAGCAGGATCATGGTCAGGCCCAGAGCCAGAATGACTCTGCTGGCGGCTCGAAATGTGGGTGAGGATGAAATACTTGGGGGAATCATGCGGCAGCGCTCCTGAGGGGGAAAGAGGAAAATCAATAAGATGAGGCGATAACGGCTGTTTTCAGGCGCGGAAGTAGGGGATGTTGGAAAACAGCGGAAGTCCCGAAACGGAGGCAGGTTGCCGGCCAAGAGGCATCCACTGGCGGCTTTTACCCGGATATAATCTTGAAGACGTAAGAAAACTGCAAAAGTTGCGGGGCTTAGCCCTGAGATGTCATCAACCCGCTCGTTTGCGTTCGCTATAGGGAGGCATAAAGACCCTGTACAGGGATGGGATCCTGGCGTTTTGTAACTGCTAACGTATGCCAGTTGGTTGTCTTTTCCCACTCAAACCTGACAGGTTCTCGTAACGTTGGCGGTAGAATGTGCGGTCTTTAGCCAGCAATGAAGCGTGCAAGGCTCTGAATCGTTGCCAAAGGAACCTGTCAGGTTCATTCAAGCGAAAACGACCTTAGCAGTTACGGCGTTTTTCTGATTCAATGATGCGTCCGCGGTCGATGACAAAGATGGGATGGACGTTGCGCACTGGTGGAAAGGCGGTGAGCGATGAGGATGGTGGCGCGCCCCCGGACAATGCGAGCCAGAGAGCGCTGGATGGCTGTTCCGTAAATAGAACGCAGATGACGCAGAAAAAGCCGATCTACGCAGATAAAAAAGATAAAATCAGGATAATCTG